>NZ_VPDM01000021.1:0-65474 GCF_013417645.1 Acinetobacter sp. YH12236 | reverse complement strand
TTAGAGGAATAGCTACTCGATATGACAAGCTCAAAAGAAATTATCAAAGTTCTGTTGCCTTAGCCTGTATATTTTTATGGCTACCGTTATAGGGTTAATTATGAACAGTAAGTGTCAACAGACCCTACTTTAGAATTATAATTTTTTATTATAACATTTTATTGATTTAGCTCATGCTACGAATAAGCTTTTAGCAATACTCTGCTCATTCCAGTATTTTATTATTATCGAGTTCATTCAGTTAATTTTAATAAGCTATACCCTGATGAATTAACTGCCCAAATATATTTTTTGAAAGCAAAAATTTAGGCAAAAAAAAAGAGCAACGCCTGCTCTATATCCTTATCAAGGGTGTAAGGATCAGCCAAGAATATCGCATGGGGATACATTTATCTTGGCGCACTTCACTAAGAAGTGCGAACAGGGTTGCATAAAATGTAAGTCTGCCGAGTGGAGAGAATCGACTTACATAGAGGCTTACAGCGCCGCTTTAAAAATCTCTACGACTTGTGCATGGCTAGCCTTACGCGGGTTGGTCAGCATACAGGCATCCTTTTGCGCATTTTCTGCCATAATGGCAAGGTCTTCCTCTTTAACCCCTAAGCCTTTCAGACCAGATGGAATTCCAATTGAAGCTGAAAGCTGGCGAATGGCATCAATCGCTGCATAAGCTGCTTCAGTCACAGTTAATCCTTCAGTATTTACACCCATCAACTGGGCAATTTTTGCATAGCGATCCGGACAGGCAATCAGGTTAAATTCGCATACGTGCGGTAGCAAAATCGCATTACATACACCATGTGGCAGGTTATAGAAACCACCCAGCTGGTGTGCCATCGCATGCACATATCCGAGTGATGCATTGTTGAATGCCATGCCTGCCAGATACTGTGCATAGCTCATAGCATCACGTGCTTCAATATTTTCACCATTTGCTACTGCCTGACTCAGCCATTCACTGATCATGGTAATGGCCTTTTCTGCACAGGCATCCGTAATCGGATTGGCTGCCGTAGAAACATACGCTTCTACCGCATGGGTTAAGGCATCCATACCAGTCGCGGCAGTTAAGCCCGCTGGCTTGGCAATCATCAATTTAGGATCATCGATCGCGATCAATGGTGTACAACGCCAATCCACAATTGCCATTTTGACATGGGTATCGGTATTGGTAATGATACAGAAGCGTGTCATTTCCGACGCTGTACCCGCTGTGGTATTGACTGCAATAAGCGGTGTCATAGGCACAGTACTTTTATCAATACCTTCATAGTCGCGGATATGACCACCACCGGCAGTCACCAGGCCAATACCTTTGGCACAGTCATGTGAAGAACCGCCACCGAGTGATACAATAAAATCGCAGCCGTTGTCATTGTAGACTTGTACGCCATTATGAACGTTAATATCTGTTGGGTTTGGTTCTGCACCTGGGAAGATATGGCTGTCAACACCAGCCTCTTTTAAATAATTTGCGATGGTATCTGCGACACCAAATTTGTATAAGCCTTCATCGGTCACAATCAGAGCTTTCTTGGCACCTAAATTTTGTGCTTTAACGCCAATTTCTTTGGCACAGCCTGGACCGAAAAGTGAAACACAAGGGATATAAAAACCGTTTGTTTGATCTGCAATATTCTTAAAAGCCATGGTTCGATTCCTTCTACCATTCATCTTATTATCGGTGACCCTCACCGTGATTTAAGTATTCAATGAACGATAAAAGAATCCCACCTACTAAAAGCCTACCTTATGATAAGAGATTGAAATTTTAGTTATTTTTGAAGATAGATAGTGCTTAAATGAATTCAAAAAATAAAAAAGCACCTAAGAGTATTGCTCCTAGATGCTTAATGTATTTGGTGGGCCCAGACAGACTTGAACTGTCGACCAACGGATTATGAGTCCGCTGCTCTAACCAACTGAGCTATAGGCCCTATATAGACTGAATTTGTTATATTTCAACTAGTTCAGGCGCATTGAATACTAGCCAAGATTAGATCAAAAAACAAGTACTTTTCTTTCTGCTTGCACACTTAGCCAGCAATCATTTTTTATCCTTAATAACTGCCCTGCTTAGGATTTAAGACTTCAGTCTAAGTTAAGCTAGCAAAAGCCTAATATGACATCTATATTTTCTATCTAAAATAAAGAGAGCACGCTAATTATTCGAATATCAAACCAATAAATTAATCGCTTTTACGTCTCAATATAACCATAATCAATAAAAATACCAACTATTATATATGAAAATATAATCACAGGAAATATTCTTTAAAAATCTATAAAGGCTAAAATTCTGATTCCAATTTCTCGTCTTTACGCAAATCCATATAGATTTCGATTAAAGACCATACAATAACCAGTGCTAAAAGAAGCATTGAGAACATGAAAGCTGTAATATACGTCATAGGTTTCAATCTCAGAGAGAAAATGACCAGAAAATAGAAAAGACACAATTTCTTCTTTTCTTCGACAAAAGTCTAATAACTAAAATTTGTGCTGGATAGTCATTTTTTCATCATTTTAAGACTTATTTTATATAAGATGATATTTCCTAAGGATTATTAAGTATTTATTTATATCTTTCAGGTCTTAAAAAACTATTTAATATACATTTTTAATTTTGGATTTTTTATATTATTAATGAATTTTAATTAAAGCCTATTGACTGTGAATAAGAACAGGAAGAAATTATGCAGTTCATACCGTTAGCTCTTATTTCTTTCTACTTATGCTAAACAAATTTATTGGCGAATCTGCATTTAAACTTGCCGGTTGGCAATATCATGTCGAACCCGATGTACTCGAAGATAAACAGGTCATTGTCGGATTTGAACATACATCCATGATGGATGCAGTTCTATCTTTGGCACTCTTTAAAATGTATGACATCAAAATTCATACCCTGATTAAGAAAGAACTGTTCAAAGGCCCAATGAAACCAATTCTGGAAGCCATGGGTGGTATCGCGGTCGACCGTAAAGCCAATAAAGATATTGTCAGCGTAATGGTTGAACATTTTCAGAATAATGAAAAATTCAATCTGGTGATCGCACCTGAAGCCACCCGTGCCAAAAATGGTGAAGCGCGTAAACCGATCCGTACCGGTTTCTGGCATATTGCCAAAGCTGCCAATGTGCCAATTGTGCTTATGTACGCCAATTCCAAGACCAAGCAAGGCGGGATTTTTGGCAAAATTTATCCTACTGATCTTGCACATGATCTGGCTTTAATCAAGCAGCTCTATAAAGAAAATGTTGGTCTGGATATTATTATTCCGGAATAAATATTCCATAAAAGGGCGTGAGAATAATGTTTCTCCCGCCCTTTCTTATTTAGGTATTTTCTCAGCAAACATTTTTTTAAGTTTTTATTTACATTTATTGCTTTGCCTTTCTATTTTATTGCTTATTTTTTTGGCATTATCATTAAATCTCAAATCCAGACTCTTTTTTCAAAAAAAGAGCTTATGGTAGAATCGGCGCAATTCGATAGGCATACTGCCAATCTACAAGGAGCATATTTCGCATGGCGGGTCATTCCAAGTGGGCCAATATTAAGCATCGTAAAGCAAAACAAGATGCCAGTCGTGGTAAGTTGTTTACCAAATACATTCGTGAATTAACAACTGCTGCCAAACTCGGTGGCGCTGATGCGGGTAGTAATCCTCGTCTACGTGCTGTTGTAGAAAAAGCATTATCTGTAAACATGACACGTGATGTGATCAATCGCGCGATTCAGCGTGGTGCCGGTGGTGAAGATAACGACGATCTGAAAGAAGTAACCTATGAAGGTTATGGCGTAGGCGGCGTTGCGGTTATTGTTGAAACCATGACAGATAACCTGAACCGTACGGTTCCTGATGTACGTCACTGCTTCACTAAAACTGATGGTAACCTCGGTACCAACGGTTCAGTATCCTTCCTGTTCACTAAACGTGGCGAGATTACTTTTGAAGATGTGTCTTTAGAAGACCAAATCATGGAAGTGGCGCTTGAAGCGGGTGCTGAAGACATCGAAGTGGATGAAGATGAAATTCTGGTCATCACTACGCCAGAAAGCTTCGGTACAGTACAAGATGCTTTAGCTGCTGCAGGTTTAAAGTCTGATAATGCTGAAGTGGTGATGAGCCCGTCTACAAAAGCTGAAATCACAGATATCGACCAAGCGAAAAAAATCATGAAAATGATTGATATGCTTGAAGACCTAGACGATGTTCAAAACGTTTATACCAACGTTGAATTCTCTGATGAAGTTTTAGCGCAACTCGATGCCTAATCTTCTATGAGATCAAAACGCACCTTTGGGTGCGTTTTTTATATGCGTTAAAAAATGCTTGGAATTTTAAACCTTATTTAAAAGACCACTACAGTTAAAAACATTATATTCCTTGATCACAAAGCTGGAATGCAGTGCTACGACATGCTCGATCTTGCCGATTCGGCTTAATAGAATCTGACTATAATTTTCCATATCACGTGCCACAACTTCAACAATAAAATCTGCAGACTGCCCTGTCACCAGGAAAGCGTTAATGACTTCCGGAATATTTTCTAATTCTTCTAAAAATTTGGCAAAAGTATCGCTATCATGCTTACTCAAGGAAACCTGCAACAGTACATGCAGGCTAAAGCCCAATTTTTGATAATTAATCTCGCGCTTCAAGCCACTGATAATATTATGATCGATTAAATGCTTGATCCTGCGATGTACCGAACTCACAGATAAATTTACTCTCTCAGAGAGTTCATTCAGATTGACATCTTCATGGGTCAAAATTTCAAGAATGTGCTTATCAAAACGATCTAATTCCATCTTTAATCTCTTGCCATTTTATTCAAATACATCATTGTTTTGCTGATAGTATTGATAAATTTTTCATAAATTACCAGTTATTTGAAAAAAAATGCCAGAAACATCTCAATAACCAGTTTTAAACCATGTTTATGGTCATTCGTCGTATAAAACGAATTTTCGATAAACGTCTCTTTTTAAATAAATCATTCTTATTTATCACTAAACTATTTATGAATAAAAACTATGAAGCTGATAACTGGATTTTCAAAGCATGATTAATCCAACTTAGATTTACACTTGTATAGAAATTGAATAAGAATTGAGCGGTTTATCTAAAACACACAACAAACATAACAAGATAAAAATTCGCAAGGAACGGTTATGGCTTTTAGTATTCTTAGTTCAATTAAAACTAAACTCAGTCCAGTGCTCACGACAGAGATACAAAATACGAGTTTACTTGGTGGTTTATTGGGTGGCAGTCTTTCTGGCATTATTGGTTCTATTACAGGTTCTACCCGCTCTACCCCTTCCCTAGATTCTCTCTTAAACAGCCTGCTTTCTGGCAAAAGTTTAAATTCCAGTTCCCTCACTGATTTAATTAGCCAATTTACAGGCTCAAATGCTTCTAAACTTGATATCAACAGTTTAATTAGCCAATTAACGAAAGCCAATGGTGGCGGTTTTGACATAGGTTCAATCAGCAATCTGCTTGGCAGTTTAATGGGTGGTAATACATCAACCCTGGATTTAAATACAGTTATCAAATTGGTCAGCGGATTGATGGGTGGCAGTACTGGTAATCTAGATCTTAGTAAAATTGCTGAACTGGCTGGCAACTTATTGCAAGGTGGCGACCTTGATCTTACCCAAATCACTCAACTGCTGAGTGGCCTGATTGGAGGTACTGGTGGTCTTGGTGGAACAGACATTGGTGCCATCGTCGGTATCGTCAGTGGTCTCATTCAAGGTGGTGATATTGATATCGCACAAATTGCTGAACTGGTTAGTGGCTTAATTGGTGGTTCTGGCGGACTTGGCGATGTAGATATTGGTCAAATTGCCAATCTAGTCGGTGGTCTCATCAGTGGCAATGCCGCTAGTGATCTCGACATCGGTGCAATTGTTGACTTGATCAGCGGATTGATCGGTGGCTCAACAGGTAGTTTAGATACCAGTTCAGTCAATCTGTTAGCCAGTAACCTAATGAGCAATGCAAGCAGTGACCTTGATATCGGTGCTATTACCAATTTGCTCAGTGGTCTAATCAGCAATTCAGGCAATATCGATACGGGCACCATTGCGCAAACTGTAACGCAAAGCCTGATGCCACTGCTTGCATCGATTGATACAGGTAACTCATCCATTGATATGGATCAACTTACCCAAGTTTTACCAAGAGTGGTTGGTAGTGTGACTACATTGGTATCTGCAATCAGTTCTGCAGGTTCAGGTAATGTGCCAGACACCATCGCAGATGTACTAAAAGGCATCAATCCACTGTTGAATCTATTAGCGAATAGTGACGTTCTTGACGCTGATCAGGCAGAAATCGTGAATTCTCTTTACGATGTCTTGAATGGCGTACAAGTGGTGCTGGATTTTGTGAATAACCCATTACTGCTCACCTTATCCAGCGACCTCAACAATGTGATTACAGCACTAAAACCAGTGATTGCGCTGATTGATAGCGAAGGTCAATTCTCGGATCTTCTGGATGGTGTTCAGTTTCCTGAAATTGGCGACCTGCTCGGGTCACTCGGTTCTGGCGTGCCAAGCTTAGAGGGTTTAGGTCTGGATGCATTCACGGATAGTCTTGGCAATTTAGTCGGTAACAACTCGTCCCTACAACTGCCTGATCTTAGCGAATTGATTTCCGGCATTAGTAATACTGATACGGCTACGAATATCAGCATTACTGAAATCCTCCCAACCATTAAAGAAACTATTACCAATATCTCAAGTGGTAGTTCCCTGCCGAAGTTTGACTTTAGCTCACTGCTCAGTGGCTTCAGTAAAACAAGTGATATTGATCAAACCAGCCCTTGGAGTTAATTCTAATCTCATAAAAAAACGCGCTTTATGCGCGTTTTTTTATTTCATTTTTAATTTTATACACCGCGCCAATCAACACGGGCATTGCGCTCATTACGATACATCTTTTGAATATATTGCCCTAATGGCAACTCAGCCAGATGACTTTGATATTCCCGGTATTCATCCGACATCGATTCAAAGCTTTCCCTCTCCCACGGCGTTCCCGGAATAGCCAATAGAGGGGCCAGAATCGAACAGACAGCAATATCGGCCAGAGAGAAACGCGAACCGACGAGATAAGGTCCTTCTTTTTCCATACGGATCTGATTAAGCTGCTCAACCGAATCCTTGATAAATTGTTTGGACTGTTCCAGTGTTTCTTCAGTCAAGGCATAACCCTTGGTCAAAATGGTTTTTAGCAATGGCTTGGAGAATTTTTCAAACTGGCGCAGATAGCCTTTTTCTCCAATCAGAATATCCATCGATTCATGGTCATGCGATAAAGCCTGAGCCAGCATCCAGCGACGCACATGGCGGCCTAATTCCTGGGTGATTTCATCAATATCTAGTGCCTGCTGACGCAAGCTTGCTTCTGCAGGTAGCAGACGGTGTTCAGGATATTGCTCATCCAGATATAGAGCGATTTTGGTCGAATCCGCAATCCACCGTTCCTGATCACGCAGAATCGGTAAACGGTTTTGTCCAGTTTTCAGGCGGGCAAAGGCACGATGGGCACCCGGCATGAGGTTTTGCGCGACATATTCCAGCTCTTTGTAATCCAGCATCCAGCGTGCCTTTTCACAAAAATGAGAAAGTGGAAACTGGTATAAGATGCGCATAAATTCTCCATGCTTGTTTTTAGGTTAGATCGCATTAAAACCATCTAATTTAGTCGGATACTTTAGTCACCCCAGACTGGAAATACAATGAACTTTTTATTCAAAATAAAGATGTTGCTTATTCAACACGGCGATGAGTATTTTTATACATTTTTTTGTCTTGATTATCTATAAAGCAGATATGCACTGCTTTAAAAACATCTATTAAAATTAAGAAATTATTCAAAATCTATTTAATTTTAATCAGTTACTATATTCCAAATTTATAAGAATCTAGCAGTTTTTATCTTAAAGAGCTTTTTTTATAAGCTTTGCAAAAGCAATTGCTTAATTACATAAAGCTTTCGCTGTAACGTTTTGGCATCGATTTAGGATGTCATTATGTCTCGTTTAACTTCTGAAAAAGTTCATATTATCGAAAATGATCTCGACGCGATTAATGCTGCTTATCAGGTTGCAGACTTTGCCCTGGAAGGCCGTAATCAGCGTGATCAGCAACGTCTATTACCTTTTGCTGAGATTGACCTGTTCAGCCAGAAAGGCCTGGGCGGCATGCGTATTCCGAAACAGTACGGCGGTGCATTTGTTGCCAATAAAACCCTGGCTCATGTATTCCGGATTATTAATAAGGCTGACTCAAGTGTCGGGCAAATTCCGCAGAACCAGATCGCATTACTCAACATGATCGAGATCATGGGCACAGAAGAACAAAAACAGTTTATTTATAACGAAATTCTAAAAGGTAAGCGTCTGGCGAATGGCGGTCCAGAGCGCAATACCAAAGATACCAAGACGCTTGCCACCACTTTAACATTTGAAAATGGCCGCTATTTTGTGGATGGCGAGAAATTCTATTCAACTGGTAGTAGCTTCGCGCACTGGTTAGCGATTAAAGCGATTCATCCAGAAGGCCATGTAGTACTAACCATTGTCGACCGCAATGCTGAAGGTGTGGAAGTGATCGACAATTGGAATGGCTTTGGTCAACGCACGACTTCGAGTGGTACCGTCAAACTTCAGCATGTCGAAGTTGATCCGCTATTGATTTTTGATGAGCGTCTGTTAGGAAATCAACCAAGCTACCGCGGTGCCTATTCCCAATTGATGCAGGTCGCGATTGATGTCGGCATTGCCGAAGCTGCTTTTGCCGATACGCTGACTGCCGTACAAAAAGCACGTCCAATTGTCGATGCTCAAGTCGTAAAGCCAGCTTAGAACATTATACCCTGCAGGAAGTTGGCAAATCTTCTGTGCTGCTCGATGCCGCGATTTTACTGATGGATGAAGCCGCTGAATATCTGGATGAACTGGATCAGCTGGAATCTGTGACTGATGAGCAGGCAGCCAAAGCCTCAATTCTAGTGGCTGAAGCCAAGGTCTATGCCAACGATGCTGCGCTACATATCTCGGAAAAATTACTGGAATTGAGTGGAAGTCGCTCCAGCCTCAGTCAGCACAATCTGGATCAGCATTGGCGTAATGCCCGTGTGCATACCTTGCATGACCCGATCCGCTGGAAGCTGCATGCACTTGGGGATTATTACCTAAATCATAAACTCCCTGCCCGCCACGCCTGGATTTAAGGATATTTGCCATGACTTCATTTCAAAACATTAGTCCATTGCAGTCAGAACAGCTGGCACATGCGCACATCATCAAATCTGATGAAGAAGCACTAGAAATTGCCCATAATCTGGCAGAGCAGTTCAAGATTAATTCAGTACAACGTGATGCTGAACGTATTCTGCCTTTCGAAGAAATCGAGGCTTATAGCCAGTCCGGACTCTGGGCGATTACTGTACCTAAAGAATATGGTGGTGCAGAAGTGTCTAGCTATACGGTGGCACAAGTCATTGCCCTAATGAGCGGTGTGGATGGATCAATCGGTCAGATTCCGCAAAACCATTTCTATGGTCTCGAAATCCTGCGCAATAACGGCACGGAGGAACAAAAACAGAAACTCTATGCCGAAGTCTTAAAAGGTGCTCGTTTTGGTAATGCCCTAGCTGAATTCAAGACCAAGACTGCTGCACAGCGCCAAACTGCGATTCGCAAAACCGAGCAAGGTTATGTCATTAACGGCGAAAAATTCTATTGCACCGGCAGCCTGTTTGCGCACCGCATTCCGACACTGGTCGTGCATGAAAGCGAACAGCAATTCCTGGCCTTTGTCCCACGTGACAGTGAAGGTCTGACCCTGATTGATGACTGGAGCGGTTTTGGCCAGCGTACCACTGGCAGCGGCACGGTGAAATTCGACAACGTGCAGGTGCTTGAGGAAGATGTGGTACGTTTTGATACGGCCTATTCCCGCCCAACCATTTCCGGTCCTTTCGCACAATTGCTACATGCCTCCATTGAAACCGGCATTGCCCGTGCTGCATTTGAGGAAACCTTGGACCGTGTACGTCAGGCGCGTCCGTGGATTGATTCTGGTGTGGACAAGGCCACCGATGATCCGCTGACCAAACTTGAACTGGGCCGTGTGGTAGCTGATGTGCGTGCTTCTGAAGTGTTACTCAAACAGGCCGCACGTTCTGTTGATGCCGCCAAGGTTGCTCCGACTGAGGTCAGTGTTGCCAAAGCCTCTCTAGATGTAGCCAAAGTACGTGCACACAGTTCTGAAACCGCATTAAAAGCATCATCGAAGCTGATTGAACTGGCTGGCAGTCGTGGTAGCCAGCGCGAAGATGGCTTAGACCGCTTCTGGCGTAATGCCCGCGTGCATACCCTGCATGATGCTTCACGATGGAAATACTATTTTATCGCCAATTATTTGCTGAATGGTGTTCTGCCTCCACGCCGGGGGACATTGTAATGACAAAGACTACAACAAACTCGAAAACTAAAAAAATCCTGCTGAACGCTTTTGATATGAACTGCGTGGGTCATATCAATCATGGCTTGTGGGCTCATCCGCGGGATGAATCACACCGTTTTAATGAACTGAGCTACTGGACTGATCTGGCGAAAACGCTGGAAAAAGGTCTGTTTGACGGCCTGTTCATTGCCGACATTACCGGAGTCTATGATGTCTATCAGAACGGCATTGACCTGACTCTAAGAGAATCCATTCAGTTACCCAGCCATGACCCAAGCACGTTGGTATCTGCCATGGCAGCAGTCACTGAGAATCTCGGTTTTGGTGTCACGGTGAATCTCAGCTATGAATCGCCATATCAGTTCGCCCGCCGTTTTGCCAGTCTGGATCACCTGACCCATGGCCGTATCGGCTGGAATATTGTCACCGGTTATCTGGACAGTGCACAACGTCTGATTGGTGAAAATGGCCTGAAAGACCATGATCTGCGCTATGAACAGGCCGAGGAATTTTTACAGCTGTGCTACAAGTTCTGGGAAAGCTCCTGGGAAGATGATGCTGTCTTAAAAGATAAGCAGCAGCGTATCTTTACTGATCCAGCCAAGGTGCATCAGATCAATCACCAAGGCCAGTTTTATCGCAGTCAGGGCGTATTCCAGGTTTCCCCTTCTGTTCAGCGTACGCCGGTACTATTCCAGGCTGGTGCATCACCGCGTGGTATGGCTTTCGCTACCCAGCATGCTGAAGGCATGTTTATTGGTGGTGAACATCCAGACAAGATCAAGAAACAGGTCGATCAGATTCGTCGTCAAGCGGTTGAACAAGGCCGTGATCCTGAAGCAATCAAAATTTTTGTCGGCATTACCGTCGTGACTGCAGCAACGGATGAACTAGCGCAGCAAAAGCTGGATGAATATCGCGCCTATGCCAGCCCTGAAGCAGGTCTTGCACATTATTCCAGCTCAGTTGGCATTGACCTGTCCAAATTTGCTGATGATGAACCAATTCCTTACAAGAAGACCAATAGTATTGCGACGGTTAATGACAAATTCAAAGAGCAGCAGATCACACCCAATGACCTAAAAGCGCAACATGAGCTGGGTGGTCGTTATCCACTGATCGTAGGTAGTGGCGCAACGGCGGCAGAAAAACTGATTCAGCTGATTGATGAAACTGGTATTGATGGCTTCAACCTGACCCGCACGGTGGCACCTGAATCGCATCAGGATTTTATCCAATTTGTGATTCCTGAATTACAGCAGCGCGGACGCTATAAAACTGAATATGAACAAGGCAGTTTCAGACACAAACTGTTTCAGCAAGGTGACCGCTTACCTAGCGCGCATCCAGTACAGCAATTCCGATGTCAAAACTCTGCCTCTACCGCGAACACAAACTTAAAGCAAAAACAATCAGCATAAATTTATTTTGAGGTGCAACATGGCACAAACAGCTAAAACAAAATTCACCATGATTGGGGTGATTATTGCCGCCGTGATTATCGGCTTGGTGATCTGGAATCAACAAAAGAAATCCGGTTCGGATGAACTGGTGATTGGGATCAGCCCGTCCTTCGCTAAACCTTTACAAGTCGCAGCCGAAGAGGCCAAACAGCAAGACATCAATGTCAAACTGGTCGAGTTCTCAGACTGGAACACACCAAACATCACCCTGAATCATGGTGACATTGATGCTAACTTCTTCCAGCATCAGCCATTTTTGGATAATGCGAAGAAAGAAACTGATTTTAAAATCAAGGCGTTTGCCAAAGGTGCAGCAACTCATGTTGGTCTATATTCCAAGAAAATTAACAGTCTGGATGAACTTAAAGACGGCGCGAAAGTTGTAGTGCCAAACGATCCAGTCAACCAAGGCCGTGCTCTATTGTTATTACAACAGGCTAAACTGGTGACTTTAAAAGATCCGAATAACCACCTTTCTAGCCTAAAAGATATTGCAGTGAATCCGAAAAATCTGCAATTCGTTGAGGTTGAAGGTCCGCAAACTGCACGTGCCATTGATGATGTTGATCTGGCTTTCGGTTACCCGCACTATCTACGTCTGGCTAAAACAGCTGATCCAGAACAAGCGTTGTTATTTGACTCTAACAAAGACAACCGTTACGCGATCCTATTTGCGGTACGTGAGGACTATCAGGACAAAAATGACAAGCTGAAAAAATTTGTTGAAATCTATCAGAACTCACCTCGCGTGAAGGAAGCATTAGATGCTGACTTCGGTGCGAAACTCTGGTTCCCGGGCTGGAAATAAGGTGTAGTTATGACACAAGTAAATTCGTCAAATTCGAATGCAAAGAAGTGGATCATTGGCGGCGTCATCCTCGCACTTATTCTTGGTCTGGCGGCTTACCGTTGGACCAAGGGTCAGCAGCAGGAAGATGTACTGACCATTGGCATTAGCCCACCTTATGCAGACTTATTGCAAAGTGTGGCTGATGAACTGAAACCGCAAGGTATTAATGTGAAACTGGTTGAATTTTCCGACTGGCATGCACCCAATGTCGCGGTACAAAACGGTGATATTGATGCCAACTTTTTTCAACAAAGTGTGTACTTAAGAAATGTCATTCGCGAAACCAACTTCGATCTACATAGTTTCGCGCCCGGTACGGGTAGCCATGTCGGTTTATATTCTAAGAAATATAAATCACTGGATGAACTACCTCACAACGCCCGTGTGGTGATTCCAAATGATCCTGTGAATCTGGCACGTGCCTTGATCCTTCTTAACCGTGCAAAACTGATTGAATTGAAAGATATCAACAATGAATTATCAACCGTTAAGGACATCAAGAATAATCCTAAACAGTTGCAGTTTATTGAAGTTGAGGGCCCACAAACGGCGCATGCCCTGAATGAAGCAGACCTGATCTTTGGTTATCCGCATTATCTAAAACTTGCTAAAGCAGCAGATCCACATGATGCTCTGTTCCTGGATCCAATCGACAAGAAATACGCCATTCTGTTTGTGACACGCAAAGACTATGAAGATAAAAACCAGAAACTGGCGACTTTCGTAAAAGCTTTCCAGAATTCTGAAAAAGTCAAAGCAATTCTGGACCAGGATTTTGGTACTGGTATGTGGTTTGAAGGCTGGAAATAAGGTGAATACTATGGTGAGTTTTGGTTCTCAGGTGGCGTTTTCCGTCCCACATATCAAAATCCGTGACCTGAATAAATACTATGAGGTACAAGGCAAATCGGTACATGCCTTGAAAAACATCAATCTGGATATTCCTGAAGGCAAGATCTTCGGGATTATCGGGAAAAGTGGTGCGGGGAAATCCTCGCTGCTACGTACCCTAAATGGTCTGGAACAGATCAGCGAAGGTCATATCCATATCCATCAGCAGGATTTGGCTGGCTTAACCCATGCTGAACTGATCCAGCTTCGTCAGCGTATTGGCATGATTTTTCAGCACTTCAACCTGATGTCTGCCAAAACCGTCTGGGAAAATGTAGCTCTGCCTTTAAAAGTTGCAAATTATAAAAAATCAGACATTGATGCGCGTGTAAACGAAGTGCTGCAACTGGTCGGCTTAAGCGATAAGGCTCAGAACTACCCTTCTCAGCTATCCGGTGGCCAAAAACAGCGTGTCGGTATTGCCCGCGCGCTGGTGCATCACCCGGAAATTCTACTCTGTGATGAAGCCACTTCTGCACTGGATCCGGAAAGTACCTCAGTGGTGCTGTCTTTACTGAAAGAAATCAACCAGAAACTCGGCATCACTATTGTACTAATCACCCATGAAATGCAGGTCATTCGTGAAATCTGCGATCAAGTCGTCGTGATTGAAAAAGGTGAAATTGTCGAATCCGGTGAAGTCTGGTCTGTATTCTCTAACCCACAGCAACAGATCACCCAGGAACTGCTGAATCTGGAACAACTGGAATTACCATTTGCGATTAGTCCTGAAGTAACAACAGATACCACGCATAGCATTATCAAACTGCGCTATGCCTCTAGTGTTCAGCATTCCCCAGATTTGAAAGTGATTTTCGAACAGTTCGAGCATCCGGTGCATCTCTATCAAAGTCATATCGACAGCATCCAAAATCATCTGGTCGGTAGCCTGATTGTCGCAGTTGCCGATCTAAACCTGGATACTGACTTACTTCAGCAAAAACTAAAACAACACATTGCACAGATTGAGGTGATTGGCTATGCACGACCAACTCATTGATTTATTACTAACAGGAACCACCGATACCCTCATCATGGTTGGTGTATCCGCAATCGTTGCCTTTCTGATTGGTTTACCGATGGCAGTAGTACTGGTCAGTACATCTGAACACGGGATCTATCCATCCAAACCCATTAATCAGGCTCTGGGCTGGATTGTAAATATTACCCGTTCGGTGCCTTTCCTGATTTTAATGGTCGCTTTAATTCCCCTTACCCGCTGGATTGTAGGCACCAGCTATGGCGTCTGGGCAGCAGTTGTACCTTTAACGTTGGCCGCGACTCCTTTCTTTGCGCGTATTGCTGAAGTGAGTTTACGTGAAGTCGATCAGGGACTGATTGAAGCGGCTCAAGCGATTGGCTGTAACCGTAAGCAGATTATCTGGCATGTGCTATTACCTGAAGCTTTACCAGGGATTGTGGCCGGTTTTACCGTCACTTTGGTGACCATGATTAACTCATCAGCAATTGCCGGTGCTATTGGTGCCGGTGGTCTGGGCGACATTGCCTACCGTTATGGTTATCAGCGTTTTGACATGCAGATCATGCTGGCAGTGATTGTGGTACTGGTGATTCTGGTCATGCTGGTTCAGGCCACTGGTGATACCCTGTCGAATCAGCTCGACAAACGTAAAATTTAAAAACATCTATTTCATAAGTTTTCAACAAAGCACCTAGCCATGACCTGACTTTGTCATGGCTTTCATGTAAAATCACTAGCAATTTTTATATAACGCTTTGTGAGTTATTTCATGGGTTTTAATTGTGGTATTGTAGGCCTGCCTAACGTTGGTAAATCTACGCTTTTCAATGCATTAACTAAAGCTGCAATTGCTGCGGAAAACTTCCCATTCTGTACGATTGAACCAAACACCGGTATCGTGCCTGTACCAGATCCACGCTTGGATAAACTTGCTGAAATCGTAAAACCACAACGCGTGGTACCAACTACCATGGAATTCGTGGACATCGCGGGTCTGGTTGCTGGTGCATCTAAAGGCGAAGGTCTGGGTAACCAGTTCCTGGCGAATATCCGTGAAACTGATGCAATTGCTCATGTTGTTCGTTGTTTCGAAGATGAAAACGTGATTCACGTCAACGGTAAAATTGATCCGCTTGATGACATCGCAACGATTAACACTGAACTTGCTCTAGCTGACCTTGAAACTGTGACTAAAGCAGTGACTCGTCTGGCAAAGTCTGCAAAAGGTGGCGATAAAGAAGCTGTAGCCACTAAAGCCGTTCTTGAAAAAATCCTACCTCTTCTAGATGAAGGCAAACCTGCCCGTGCAGCAAATCTGGATGATGATGAACGTAAACTGGTTCGTGGCTTTGGTCTATTAACACTTAAACCAACGATGTACATCGCTAACGTGGCAGAAGACGGTTTTGAAAATAATCCGCACCTCGATGCGGTACGTGAACTGGCAGCTGCTGAAAATGCAATCGTGGTTCCGCTTTGCAACCAGATTGAAGCTGAAATTTCATTGCTTGAAGATGAAGACCGTGCTGAATTCCTGGAAGCAATGGGTATGGAAGAGCCAGGTCTGAACGTGGTAATCCGCGCAGGTTATTCACTGCTTGGCCTACAAACTTACTTCACTGCCGGTGTACAGGAAGTTCGCGCCTGGACGGTTAAAGTCGGCGCTACTGCGCCTCAGGCAGCGGGTGTCATTCACACTGACTTCGAAAAAGGCTTTATCCGTGCAGAATGTATTGCTTATGATGATTTTGTACAGTATAACGGCGAAGCTGGCGCTAAAGAAGCAGGTAAATGGCGTCTAGAGGGTAAAACTTATATCGTTCAGGACGGTGACGTTCTGCACTTCCGTTTCAACGTATAAGTTGAAGCCAAAGAAAAGCCCCAAATCTGGGGCTTTTTTGTTACTAAATTTGGCTTCTTGCTATTCTCATACGCATCTTTACATCCTATTTATAAAAATCTCTTCCCATAACATTAATGATAATAATTCTCATTGTATTTAATACAACTCAAGCGTATTTTAAAATTTAGTCGAGAATTCCACTCACTCAATCACGCTTAAGGACAATTAAAAATGAGCTATACCCTTCCCGAACTCCCTTATGCTTATGATGCATTGGAACCGCATATTGATGCTAAAACCATGGAAATCCACCATGCCAAGCACCATCAAACTTATATCAACAACATCAATGCAGGTATTGAAGGCACAGAATGGGAAGATCTTTCTGTAGAAGAACTGGTGAGCAAAGCCAATCAGGTCCCTGAAGATCTGAAAAATAATGTGATTAATAATGGCGGCGGTCATGCCAACCATTCCCTGTTCTGGACAGTAATGAGTCCAAGTGGAGGTGGCAATCCTCAAGGTGAAATTGCACAGGCGATCGACAAGGAGCTTGGCGGCTTTGAAGCCTTTAAAGAAGCTTTTACCAAGGCAGCCCTGACCCGTTTTGGTAGCGGATGGGCCTGGCTCAGCGTGGCACCTGATCAAACCATTATCATAGAAAGCAGCGCCAATCAGGACTCACCACTCATGCATGGCAATACCCCGATTCTAGGTCTGGATGTCTGGGAACATGCGTACTATTTGAAATACCAGAACCGTCGTCCTGAATATATTGCCGCTTTCTTTAATGTTGTGAACTGGAAGGAAGTGAATCGCCGTTATCTAGAAGCACTTTCAACATAAATGAACACAGTAGGACGTAATCTCATGTCTTGGCACTCTTTACGTTTGCTCTGCGGCCTCAGTATACTTTTGGGCGGAGCAGTGTTGTATCTAGAACGTCTGTTCATGTTGCTTTAAGACATGATCGTCTATTGTATGGGAAGCCTTATTCTGAGGCTTCTTTTAATTTTTGCTGTTTAATTTTTTCTATAGGGAGATGGATTTAAAATTTAAGAACGCAATTCACAGACATTGACGCTATCGAAGCCATTGGTACATGGTGCCACTTCACACGCATGAGAAGCTTGTACTCCACTTACTAAAACAGCACTCATACTTATCGCTAAAAACAATTTATTAAACATTTAAAATGACTCCAAAAATTAACTTTTATCTCTAAATCGCTTGATTATGAGTTAATTATAGGACTTTTTTAATGATTCAGGGCAATCTTTTTGATTTTAATTATTGTTTATTTATATAAATAGAATCGTTTTTTATAACAAAAAAGCGGAACCGAAGTCCCGCCTGAAGATTATAAAACCCGATTAAGACTGTTCAGCTACTGCATTACCTTTCTGCTTTGGATCAGTATTTCCCAGTTCAGGATGAGCAATAGCTCCCTGACATTGCTGTTTATCACGCTCATAGTCGGCCTGTTTCTGTGCCACGCTACTGCTATTTTCAACGGTGCTACGTGCCCAGATTTCCAGACTGGTTAACGCCTTGCGACATAAGGCATATTTTCCTTCCGTCACTGAGTCAGTCATTTTCACATTAATGCGCCAGTCAGTACTCAATTTACGGGCCGGTTGACGTACCTGAGCATCTATCTGTTCCATTTCCTTGTTATAAACCAGCGGATCGACTTCATTCATGAATTGCCATGCAGCATTGGCATAAGTGGTCGCATCATTGGAGAGTTTAGGTGCCGCTTTAATTTCGGCTTTTGGCGCTTGACTGTCATTTCCACAAGCTTGAAGAAATAAGGTGCTGCCGATTAAAACACCGACCAGCATTGCACGTGTCTTGAACATCAACATATCAGAATCGCCAGTTAAACATTTCGGCACTATGCTAGTAAATTCGCGTACAATACACAATCTTGATTTAATCCCTGTTTTAACTCTCTCCCTCAAGGTGTTTTGTGTCTGACCACAATCCAGTAGCGATGCAACCTGCCGGTTTCTGGCAAGGTGCCAAAGATAGCCAGGCCATTATATTTACTTACCTTCCGGTCTCCTTTGCCTTTGGCGTTTCTGCCACCCAGTTCGGCTTTACTGCCTGGGAAGCCTTATTTCTGTCCTGCTCCATGTATGCCGGTGCCAGTCAGTTTTTAGTTGTAGCGTTACTTGGTAGCGGTACTTCGATCTGGATGACTGCCTTGACCGTGATTGCCTTGGACATTCGTCATCTTTTATACGGCCCAGCTTTACAAAACCTAATTCAAGATCGTTTAAACCTGAAGAAAACCGCAGTCTGGGCTTGGGGTCTTACTGATGAAGTCTTTGCTTCAGGTATGATCAAGCTGTCACAACGGCGTCAGGAATGGTCAGAATCATGGATGTTAGGTCTAAGTCTGTTTAGCTGGCTGTCTTGGGCGACAGGTTCATTTTTAGGTGGATTATTTGCTGATCAGGTCAGTAATTTGCCACAATTCTTGCAGGCGGCTTTAGATTTCCTATTACCTGCCCTGTTCTTAAGTTTCTTATTGGCAGCCTTTGAAAAGAAACACACCTTTGTGGTGACCATCACGATTATTGTCTCAGCAGTTGCCTGTTATTTTATCGATCTGTCCGCTGCGATCTTTATCGGCATCAGTTCCGGTATTTTGGCCGGCCTGTTCAAGCACTATGTGCTGAAAAAACCAGATCCTGAATATGCAGGAGATCAATCATGAATCTTGAAATTATCTTGGTCGGAATTATTGTCGGGATTGCCAATTTTGCCTCACGTTTTGGCCCTTTCTATGTAATTCAAAAATTTCAGCAGGGTTCGCAAAAACGTGGTGCGCTATGGCTGAAAATTGCTTTGGGTTCAATTGGGATTGCTGCTATCAGTTCCATGCTGGTTGTAGCGACCTTACCGCCCTTATTGGAAACGCCAGATAAAAGCTTTGCCATGCTGATCGGTTTTATTGTACTCGCTGGACTGTATTTCAAGTTTAAGAAAATTGTCATGGCGACCTTAACTGCAGCTTTAACTTATGGCCTGATCTATACCTATATCTCTGTACCTTTTTAAGCCTTTTAGAAAATTAAAAATCTCATTCAAGACTTATGCTAAATTAAATGCATAAGTCTTTTTTATATAAGAAAAAAAGTAAGGAAAATATTGGCATGTTCGAGCCAAAGCAAATAATTGAAGGTAAAATATTTATTCATTATCGACGTGATGAGATGTTAGCTATTTTTAGCCAATATGAATTACCCGGCTGCTATTTTGAATGCCTTATTAATACACAGAATTTTACTGGTCATTTTGTAGAAGTGGTTGCTGAACCCGCAGATCATATCTGTGTCATTTATATTCAGAAGCATGGCAAAAATAAAATCATTGCCCTCTACAATCAGACTCAACAGGTAATCCATCTGCATCCCAAACAAATCATTTTTAGCCAATGGAGCCTGCTACATAAAGGCATTCCAAATCTCATTTATGTATTTTGCTTTAGTATAATTTTACTGTTTCTATTTTTTGCACTTGTCGCAGTGTCAAATCATCAATTCCACTTTTTCACTGTATTCTTAGATGCACTGCAATTTTCAGGATTTGGTTTATTGCTATGGATATTTGGTTTTATCTGTCCTTTTGTGATTCCCTTTTATGCCTTTAAGAGAATACAAAGTCTGAAACTTCTCCATCAACTTCAGCTCAATGACAAGCAAATTCTGCATATGGAAAAACCCAATCCGCAAAACCGGATTTATCATTTAAACCCGGTGAAAAATACAGTAAAGCGAACTGCCTGATTTCAGATGCAATTCTCTATAAACTTTTATAAATAAAACTGCTGGCTAATATCACAATTTTGTATGAAACTCGGCTTATCTCGGCATTGAGTTCTGTTATGCTAAAAGTCCATAAAATCAAGCATGGATAATACACATGAACGTGACTATTGGTACTCCTCTTCAATCTTCAGCTTTTAAAGTTCTATTGCTAGGTTCAGGAGAACTAGGTAAGGAAGTGGTGATTTCCTTGCAACGTTTAGGTGTAGAAGTTCATGCTGCAGATCGTTATGCAGATGCTCCTGCCATGCAGGTGGCACATTTTTCTTATGCCTTAAATATGGCAGATACAGCGGAACTCAAACAGCTTATTCAAAAAATTCAGCCGCATCTCATTGTTCCTGAAATTGAAGCGATTGCGACCGAAGTGCTGGTTGAAATTGAAGAACAGAATATTGCAACCGTAATTCCTTCAGCTAAAGCAGTGAACCTGACCATGAACCGTGAAGGCATTCGTCGTCTGGCGGCTGAAGAACTAGGCTTACCGACCTCTGCTTATCGCTTTGCCGATTCTCTGGAATCTTTCCGCGCAGCCTGTGATGACATTGGTTATCCAAACTTTGTGAAGCCGGTGATGTCTTCTTCAGGTAAAGGCCAATCTCGCGTGAAAAGTTTTGAAGAAGTCGATGCTGCTTGGGAATATGCGCAAACAGGTGGTCGAGTTAATCAGGGCAAAGTGATTGTCGAATCACAGATTGATTTTGATTTTGAAATTACCCTGCTTACTGTGCGGGCTAAGAATCCTCAAACTGGCGAAATCGAAACTTCTTACTGTGATCCGATTGGACATCGTCAGGACTCAGGCGACTATGTAGAAAGCTGGCAGCCTCAGCCAATGAGTCCCGCTGCTCTGGAAGAATCAAAACGTATCGCCAATAAAGTCACCACGGCATTGGGCGGTTGCGGCATTTTTGGTGTAGAACTCTTTGTCAAAGGCGACAAAGTATGGTTTAGTGAGGTTTCACCTCGCCCGCATGACACTGGTCTGGTCACTTTGGCTTCCCAGTTCCAGAGTGAATTTGAACTGCATGCCCGTGCTATTTTAGGCTTACCAGTCAATACAGCTCGCCATAGTGTGGCTGCCAGTGCCGTGATTTACGCAGGTGTCGATGATCGCAATCTTTCATTTTCTGGCCTGAATCTTGCTTTAGCCCATGCCGATACCGATTTACGCCTGTTTGGTAAACCTGAAGGTTTTAAACGCCGCCGTATGGGTGTCGCGACTGCGCGTGCAGAAAGCATTGAACAGGCTCGCGAGCTGGCTCAACAGGTTGCTGACCAAGTTAATGTTCATCAAAATTAAGTAAATACAACGGACCACTGTTCATGATCAATACCTCCCCGCTGCTGAATTACATTAAAAGTCACAATGACATCAAAGCGATCAATCAATGGCGTAGCGATGTAGAAAATCAGCTTCAGGAATGTTTTGAAAATGGACAGTCCATCCGTGACATCATTCAGGCCCGTTCTAACCTGATTGATGAAGCCCTGCAATTTCTGTGGAATCATGCTGAACTTGATCAGACCGATTTGGCGCTTTTCGCAGTCGGCGGTTATGGCCGCCGCGAAATGCTGCCATATTCAGATGTCGATATCATGATCCTCTCAGAAGATGATTTCACTTCAGAGCAGGAAAAGCTGATCTCCAGCTTTATTTCTTCGCTTTGGGATGTGGGCAATTTCAAACCGGGCATCAGTGTTCGTACCATCAATGAATGTGTCAATCAGGCCAGCAGCGACCTTACTGTAGCGACGTCCTTGATCGAGGCACGCCTGATTATTGGCAATGAAAATTTAACCAAGTGGCCACGCCGGATCGTGTCACAAACCTGGACTGATAAAACCTTTTTTGATGCGAAAATGGACGAGCAGCACAAACGCTATGCTCAGCACAATAATACTGAAAGCAATCTGGAACCGGATATTAAAAATGCACCGGGCGGTATCCGCGATATTAACCAGATTGGCTGGATTGCCAAACGTCATTTCCGTGTCAACCGTATTTATGACCTGGTGCATCTGGGCTTTATTTCAGAGTTTGAACTTGCCGTACTCGAAGAAGCTGAAAGCTTTCTCTGGGAAATTCGTCATCATTTACACCGCCTGACCAAGCGCGATGAAAACCGCCTGCTGTTTGATTATCAACGGGATATTGCAGCGATGTTTGGCTATACCCGTGAAGAAGGTCAGTCACCGAACTATCCAATCGAACAGTTCATGAAGCGCTATTACCGTAGCGCGCAGCAGGTTTCGACTCTGAATGAAATGCTACTGGCTTATTTTAATGAATCAGTCATTACCCCACGTTTACCCCAATATGAACGCCAGATTGAAGAAATTAATGAAAACTTTAAACTGGTCGATGGCAAGTTAGCAGTTCAACATCACAAGATTTTCTCGGAAAAGCCAAGTGCCATTCTGGAAATCTTCTATTTGCTGGCCAATCGTCCTGAAATTGAGGGTATTCGTGCTCGTACTTTACGTCTGCTTACTCTGGCAGCTAAACGTATTGATCAGGATTTCCGTGATAATCCGGTACACCAAGCCCTGTTTATGGCCATCATTCGTTCACCGCATCGCCTGTACGAAACGCTAGTTGCGATGAAACGTTATGGTGTTCTGGGCAAATATATTCCGGCTTTCGGACAGATTACCGGCTTGATGCAATATGACCTGTTCCATATCTATACCGTGGATGCACATACCCTGCTCTTGATCCGCAATCTGAACCGCTTCAAGGAACCCGAATTTGCCAAAGAATTCCCAGTGGTCAGCTCCGTGTTCCAGCGTCTGGCACGTCGTGACATTGTTTATCTGGCGGCTATTTTCCATGACATTGCCAAAGGTCGTGGCGGTGATCATAGTGAGCTTGGTGCAGCCGATGCGATTCAGTTCTGCCGTACCCATGGCTTTACCGAACGTGAATGCAATCTGGTTGCCTGGCTGATTGAAAACCATTTGTCCATGTCAGTGACCTCACAGAAAAAAGACATTTCCGATCCGGATGTGGTCAAAGAATTTGCTGAAAAAATGGGAGATATGGAGCATCTGGATTATCTGTATACCCTAACCGTGGCAGATATTAATGCGACCAATCCAAAACTCTGGAATACCTGGCGTTCATCTTTGATGCGTCAACTCTATACGCATGCGCGTGATGTGATTCGTTCTGGCTTGGGCCGTCCGGTTGATTACCAGATGCTGATTGAAGATACCAAATTTGAAGCCAGTGAACGGTTGGTGGAACATTTCTCGCTTTATGATGTCGAAAAAGTCTGGCAGGAATTGGGCGATGATTACTTCCTGAAAGAATCTGCCGATGAAATCGCCTGGCATACCCGTGCCATTCTGGAACATGGGGATAATCCTGCACCATTGGTATTAATGCGTGCGCATCGTAAATATGCGCAGGATGCCGTGCAGATCTTCATCTATACTCAAGATAAGCCAAATCTGTTCGCCACCACGGTTGCTGTTCTGGATCGCATGAATCTGGACGTTCAGGATGCCCGGATTATTACCGCAACCAAAGCTTTCAGTTTGGATACCTATGTCGTCCTTGACCGTTTTGGCACGTTATTGACCGATCCGGAACGTGAGGCAACTGTCATTGAAGCCTTACAGGATGCCTTAAGTCATTCTGATGAATATCCAGGTCTGATGCAGCGCCGGATTCCGCGTCAGTTACGTCATTTTGATATTGAAAATACCGTCGATATCACCCTTAATGAAGCTTTAAACCAGAATATGGTTGAAATTGCGACACTTGACCATCCTGGTTTACTTGCGAAAATTGGCGGTTTATTTATGATGCAGGGTCTGGATATTCACTCTGCCAAAATTGCTACGCTTGGCGAACGTGCTGAAGATATTTTCTTTGTCACCAAAAAAGATGGCAGCCCAATGACCCAAATAGAGTCTGACAATTTTGCAGCGGCATTAAAAGCTGCTCTAGATGAGGCCTCACATCAGGTCAATGCTCAACACTAACACACTGCTCGGTAACACATTCATGAACTCTAGCTTGTCTTTATTGCACCCATATCCGTTCGAAAAGTTGAATAAACTTCTTGCGGATATCCAGCCTGCAAATATGCCTTTGATTCCCCTTTCGATTGGTGAACCAAAGCATCCAGCACCCGAGTTCGTGAAACAGGCGATTATTGATAATTTTCAGCATCTATCGACTTATCCAAACAGCAAAGGCTTGCCTGAATTACGTGAAAGCATTGCCAACTGGCTGACTCGCCGTTTTAAACTCAATAGCATCAGTGCAGACAGCAATGTATTACCGGTTTCCGGTACACGCGAAGCGATCTTTTCTTTTGTCCAAGCTTTGATCAATCGTGAAGATGCGCCTTATGTGGTGATGCCAAACCCTTTCTACCAGATTTATGAAGGTGCTACCCTGCTTGCAGGTGCAAAACCTTATTTCATTAACTGTACTGAAGAAAATGATTACTTAGGCGACTTTGATGCAGTTCCGGCTGAAGTCTGGGAAAAAACTGCCCTGTTATTTGTGTGTACACCAGGCAACCCAACGGGTGCTGTTCTTTCTAAAGAACAGTTTAAAAAGCTGATTGCACTGTCAGACAAATATGATTTTGTCATTGCTTCTGATGAATGTTATTCAGAACTCTGGTTTGATGAAGCACCGACAGGTTTACTGGAAGTGTGTGCCGAAATTGGCCGAGATGACTATAAAAACTGTGTCGTGTTCCACTCCCTGTCTAAACGTTCTAACCTGCCAGGCATGCGTTCAGGCTTTGTTGCAGGCGATGCAGCTTTACTCAAACCTTATCTGCAATATCGTACTTATCACGGTGCCGCAATGCCGGTGCAACACCAGTTAGCATCAATTGCAGCCTGGAGTGATGAAGCGCATGTGGAAGAAAACCGGGTACAGTATCGTGCCAAGTTCGATCTGTTCCAGAAAGAATTGGGGCACTTGCTTTCGCTGAAAAAACCGGATGCCGGTTTCTACTATTGGCTTAAAGTGGACAATGATGAAACTTTTGCCAAAATGTTGATGGAAAAAGCGCATGTCAAAGTATTACCAGGCCGCTACCTGTCTCGTGAAACTACGCAAGGCAACCCGGGTGAAAACCATGTACGGTTGGCATTGGTGGCTGATCTGGCACAATGTGAACAGGTAATTCAACGTTTAAAAGCGATTCTTTAATCTTTTAAGAGCTAAACACAAATAAAAAAAACCCACTTTCCAGAAGTGGGTTTTTTATGGATATTGGCTACAAATTATTCTTCTATTTAACGTATTTTCTGTTCATTAGAAATTAGACATTTCAAATAAACTTATAAAACCTTTTCAATTTCTGTTTCGAGATCTTCAGGTTTGGTGGTAGGTGCAAAACGGTTTAATACCTTGCCATCACGACCAATCAGGAATTTGGTGAAATTCCACTTAATACCATTTCCTAGAATTCCTTTAGAATTATTGGTCAAGTAACGGAAGATCGCATGCGCTTCTGGGCCTTTTACATCTACCTTGGAAAACATCGGGAAAGAAACCCCATAATTTTTCTGGCAAAATTCCCCGATCTGTTCATTTGAACCTGGATCCTGTCCGCCAAACTGATTGCATGGAAAACCTAAAACTTCCAGTCCCTGCTCTTTATATTTCTGGTAAAGCTTTTCCAGACCTGCAAATTGTGGAGTGAAACCACATTTACTCGCGGTATTTACGATTAAAAGTACTTTTCCTTCATAATCTGCAAGCCGTTTGTTTTTCCCATCTAACAACTCAGCTTCAAACTGATAAATGCTGGTCATGGATAAGTTTCCTCGTCAGTTTTTTCTTGTGTTTGTAATTCTAAAGAGGCCGAGTTTACACAATAACGTAAGCCAGTCGGTTCCGGACCATCCGGGAAAACGTGTCCCAAATGTGCATCACAATGATGGCAAACAATTTCTGTTCTCACCATACCATGTGAAGTATCAGGTAATTCTTCTACAACTGAGCTGCTCACAGGACGATAGAAGCTTGGCCAACCGCAACCGCTGTCATATTTAGTGGTTGAAGAAAACAGTGGTGTACCACAGCAACGGCAGACATAAGTCCCTTCCTGTTTTGTATTCCAGTACTTACCTGTGAATGCCGGTTCAGTTCCTTTTTCACGCGTAATGCGAAACTCTTCTGGTGATAACTCTCTTTGCCATTCCCGGTCTGTTTTATTGAGTTTTCCCATCACTAACTCCTTTAAATCTTTGACATTCAATGTCATGCTTCAGTACTTCCATATTTACGCTAGAGATGAAAAAATTTCTAGCGAAATTTCAGCATAGATTGTGATATTTGCGTAATCTATAGGTTTAACTTAAAAATTAATTGGATGGAATTATGTCCGGTATTGGTAACACCCCCCCTCGCGAGATCAAGAAATCGTCTAAGCTTGAGCATGTTTGCTACGACATTCGCGGACCAGTGTTACGAGCGGCCAACGAGATGGAAGAAGCCGGACATAAAATTATCAAACTGAATATCGGAAATCCCGCCCCATTCGGCTTTGAAGCCCCGCAAGAAATCATTAATGATGTTGCACTGAACCTGCCAAATGCAATTGGTTATACGGATTCCAAAGGAATTTTCCCGGCACGTAAAGCGATCTGCCAGTATTACCAGCAAAAAGGCATTCTGGATATGCACGTGAACGACGTGTATGTCGGCAATGGCGTATCTGAGCTGATCGTGATGGCGATGCAAGGCCTGCTGGATGACGGCGATGAAATGCTGATTCCAATGCCGGATTATCCATTATGGACTGCGGCAGTGAACCTGTCTGGCGGTACAGCGATTCACTATAAATGTGATGAAGAAGATCACTGGTATCCTAATATTGCGGATATGGAAAGCAAAATCACGCCAAATACCCGCGGGATCGTGATTATCAACCCGAATAATCCAACTGGGTCGGTTTATCCGCGTCATGTATTACAGCAAATTGTGGATCTAGCGAAGAAATATGACCTGATCCTGTTTGCAGACGAAATCTACGACAAGATCGTTTACGATGGCATTGAACATGTGTCAGTAGCTTCGCTTGCAGGCAAGCAATTATGTGTATCGTTCAACGGTTTATCTAAGGCCTATCGTATTGCTGGTTATCGCTCAGGCTGGATGGCAATTACTGGTGATAAATCACGGGCAATGGACTACATTGAAGGCCTAGATATGCTGGCTTCAATGCGTCTTTGCGCGAATCACCAAGCACAATATGCAATTCAGACTGCACTCGGTGGCTATCAGTCTATTAATGACCTGATCCGCCCAGGTGGCCGTCTATATGAACAGCGTAATATTGCCTGGGAAATGCTAAACGAGATTCCAGGAGTATCTTGTGTGAAACCGGAAGGTGCGATGTACTGTTTCCCTCGTCTTGATCCAGAAATCTATCCGGTTGAGGATGACGAAAAACTGATGCTTGATCTGTTACGTGCCGAGAAAGTTCTATTGGTTCAAGGTACTGGTTTCAACTGGCCAACACCGGATCATTTCCGTGTCGTGTTCCTGCCAGCAGAAAATGAACTGCGTGAAGCGATTACCCGTTTAGGCCGTTTCCTGGCAAAAATGCGTTAATTTATAAAATTAATTCCAAAAAACCGCATTCATGAATGCGGTTTTTTATTGTCTAAAAAGTTCCGCGCTAAGCTTTACAGATATTTAGAATAAAAACACGCTGTTAATCCAGCGTTTCTCTTCTCAATAAAATCTATTCAGCCTTTTCTCCTTTAGCTTAATGATTCATGCTATTTTTTGAACAAATATAAATTTCAAGAGTACATGGATGTCCTCAAATACGGTCAAGCTTAGTCTTTTTCTCTGCCTGAGCATGTGCTTAGGCATCGGCATTCTGCGTTTTTCTTATACCGCATTGTTACCTGGTTCACGTGAAGCCTTTGCCTGGAGTGTGAGTTTTGCCAGTCTTTTGGGTAGTGCCAATCTACTGGGTTATTTAATCGGTGCTTTTGCAGCGATGCGCTTGCCTCAAGATCGAAGCATGAGTACCTATATCCAGCTTGCTGCAATAGCTGGAATGGTTAGCCTATTCTGTTGCGCTTTTTCAGGATTTCCTGAAGTCTGGTATATCAGCTGGCGTGTGATTTCCGGTATCAGTGGTGGCCTGCTCATGATTTTGTCACCAAGTGTCGTGGCTCAGTGCTGTGATTTAAAAGACCGTTTTAAAATCAATTTTATTGGTTTTAGCGGGATTGGATTAGGGGTTTTATTAGCTACCCTGTTTTTGCCTTATCTTGACCAGATTTCCATACGTACGGCCTGGCTGATCTTATGTGGGTTTGCCCTGATGATTTGTATCTGCTTAAGCCTACTGATACCACAATTTAAACCCTATCTAGCTAAACAATCTGTTTCTCACCATGCACAAGTACCTTTAAATACAGTCTTTTATAGTTTATTGGCGGTTTATGCCTGTAGTGCATTTGCCTATATTCCGCATTCCCTGTTCTGGATTGACTATCTCAGCCATGAACTAGGATTAAGCTTGTTCTGGATTAACTTTAACTGGATTCTATATGGATTGGGCAGTGCCTTAGGTGCTTTTTCTGCTTATGTTCTTGCAAGAAAATTTGGCAATTTTACTGCCCTGAAGATTCTTTATAGTGTATATATTCTGGCGATTTTCATTGCGACTCTAAATGCTAATCCGTTTCTCACTTTCAGTTCTTCTTTTTTTACCGGAATGTTGAATCCCGCTGTGGTTTTCCTCACTTCTTATACCATTTTGCAGCTGTATGGACTGGCCTATAAAAAGCTTTGGAGCATTGCGACTCTATGTTTTGCCTCTGTTCAGCTGATTGGAGGATTGAGTTTTAGCTCCCTGCAATATCTAGGATTGAACTACCATCAACAGTTTATGCTGGCCGCTTTAGTTTTATTAGCCGGAACTTTGCAACTGTTCTGGAATACACGTTCTTCCAAATATAAGATGGGTGAGCAACCAGTTTCTGTTCAAGAAGAAAAGAATTAAATAAAGATTAAAATCGGGGTCAACAACCCAAATCCCAAGGAATAAAACCACGTCATTAAACGTGGTTTTATTCCATTTAATCTTTCTTCAAATCTTTAAGCGGGTTACCAAACTGTTTTAGATATTCAACGCCCAATTGCCGTGAACCCTGATCATTAAGATGATTATCATCCTTAAAACGATACAAAGGCACATCATTCAGCATCGTTTTACATGCCTCCTGATCACAGATGACTTTGGTTGGATCAACGATTTTCAATTGCGGATATTTCAGTTTTGCTTCTGCCAAAATCTGATTGAATTGCTTTAAATGTGCTTCATAACTTTTTCGAGAAACTGTACATGAAGCGTCTCGATGAAGAATCTCTTTACGAATATTACAATCAGATGGAATCCCTTCCCAGTCTAGATGTGGTACATCATTAATTAGCACCACCTGATCACTAGATTGATGGGCAATTTCTAAGGCTTTTATCAAACCTGCTTTAAATATCTCTTCCTCAGTATGATGGACACTATCTTTAAGTTTTACATCATCGTCAAAATACTGCGCATAAGATCCCGCCAGAATAATCATTGGATAATCGGTTTCTTTAAGATGTGCAGTAATAGCATCATTACGTTTTTGGAATTTGGTCAGTTCTTTCCATTGATTCAGCTTTAACTCAAATCGCTGCACACCTGGCAGATAAAAAGTTGAACTTTGCGTTGCATCATAACCGCGTAAATTGGCATCCTTTGCCCATTCGTCCAGCATTGCTGTATAGGCATTGGCATGCGAATCGCCAATCAACAGGAAATCAATATCTTCTTTAGATTGTCCTAAGACACAATCTTGAGCATTGGGTAAAACATTTGGATCCGCGGTATCCATGCAGTTACTACGAATCACATGAGCATACGTATGTAATGCTTCCTGTTTTGCATATACAGACTGCGGAAAACGCTCCGGGAAACCTTCATGTGTTTTGATGGTTTGGGCGATCGCAATAAAACTGACTGCAGGTAACAGAAATCCAAGAATAATCACTTTATAATTTGCAGCCATCACAAAGCGTTTCAGGGGTGTTTCAGCCAGTTTATAAGTCAGAAATGCACATATAAGTGATAGGAAAACAATAATAATCTGATTTTCCAGATTCAAGGGCAGCATATAAATGCCAAAGAACACGATTATCGGCCAGTGCCATAGATACAGAGGATATGAAATTTTACCAATCCATGTACTAAGACGATTACTCAATAATAAATTACTTGAAGATATGGATTGCCCCAAATAAATAATCAGTGCCGTTGCAAGACACGGGATCAATGCCATCAGTCCTGGGAATGGGGTTTGCTGATCAAAATAAATTGCAGTTGCAAATAGAACACTTACCCCAGCCCAGACCAATCCCTGTAATAGTTTTTTTGGCAGATTTGGTTTTGGCAAGCAGCTAATCAATGCACCAATCAACAACTCAAATGCCCGTACCGGCATACTATAATAAGCTTTGGCCGGATTATGAGTCAGTTGCTGTTGGGCGTATATAACTAAAGCGACAATGAATACACTAATGATGAGCCAAAGATATTTACGCGAGGTTTTACTCAAGAATAGCCATAGTAAGAGCGGCCAGAAAATATAAAACTGCTCTTCTACGCCCAATGACCATAAATGCAATAAAGGCACATTTTCTACATTCGGACTGAAATAATCTCCCACCTCATTTCGCATATACAGATTGGCAATAAGTACAGTCGCATACATGACGCTTTTAAAATATTCCGTCAGCTCACCCGGCAACATCACCTGCCAGGCAATTAGGCTGACAATTGCCAGTACAGTAAAATATGCAGGTGCCAGACGGATCACCCGTTTCTTATAAAACCGTGCAATTGAAAATTGCTGCAACTCAATATCGCGCGTCAGAATGGTCGTAATGAGATAACCGGAAATGACAAAGAAAATATCAACACCAATATAGCCGCCAGAAAATAATGACCAGCCGAGATGATTGAAAATGACCAATGATACTGCAATAGCTCTCAGGCCATCGATATCTGGTCGATAAGCAAAACTCATAAAAACAGGAAAAGCGGGAGATACGCTATTTTATGCTTTTCAATCTTTAGATGGCGATCTTTTACATTTTTTTTACATTCACCTGCGCTTATTCCAATTCTTCTACCTTTAAATAAGGATAAGGATTAGTCGCACCTTCTCCACTGAGATAAATCCCATAATGCAAATGTGGTGGTGTATTTTTCGCATTACCGGTATTGCCGACATAGGCAATGATTTCACCTGCTTCTACCCAGTCTCCTTCCTGAATATGTTCAGCATAATCCTCCAGATGTGCATAATAATGTTGGCTTAAATTTGGGCCAGTAATCCAGATAACTTTGCCACCCAAATTATTGGTGCCGATCTTGCGGACGATCCCTTGGGTCGTACTGACTACCGGTGTACCCCGTTGAGCAAAAATATCAGTCCCCTCATGTTTGCGACCTTCACTCCGTGCTCCACCCCAAGTATCCTGAATCTGGCGAGGTTTTACTCCTTGTACAGGAATTTCTACTGGTCTAATCAGCTCAGCTTTTTTTAATTGCCAATAGAGGTACGGACTTTTCCAGCCCGCTGGTTCACCTGAGGGCGGTGGCTGACAGGCAGTAAGTAATATACTTAAGGAAAATATTAAAAGCAGGATTTTGGGAATTTTCACAATAGCTCGCATAGCCGTTTAATGGGGGTTCGTTTTATCTTAAGGAAGACACAGAAATTTAAAGTCAAAATCCTGTTATTTTTAGTGATGTTTTTTCCAGATTGCTTTTCAGAAACAGTCTTAAAAATAACAAAACCCTCAGCTGAGGGTTTTGTTGAATCAGGTCTAAATTTTATTTACGCTTTTTCGCACGTGATGGTTTAGAGGGTTGTTGCTGTTGCTGTTGTTGCTCTTCATTTTGAGCACTGTCCTTTTTATCCTTTTGCTGGACTTGCTTGTGTTTTGCTCTTGATTTAGCCATAGCATAAACTCCTTTGGAGAACTGTCTCTATCACTGGAAGTTGCATTAATCACTCTAACCTTTATATAAAATAAGCCAATCGCTGAGCTGTATCCAAATACGTCAATGTAAAAGCATCTTTAGTTAAGTCATTCAATTCTGATTAGATCTTTATTCAAGGTATTTACATCGCTTACATAGCGTTGCATGTTGATACCTGTTTTAACTCTGAATATAAATATGGTTTTCTGAATAAAACCCTTCAAAAATCTAACAATAGATGTGGATCCAACGTGATGATCCAAATTTAGCATTGATGTATCAACGTTCACAAAGTTTCCAGTTCAGAATCGAACTAACGCAGTAATAGTATATTTAGTACGAGAGGCTATAAAATGTATGCCACAGTTTTCGCAGTCAAGGAATAACTGGATGATAAGGTAGATTGAATATTAGATCTGTATTCAGAGTCATCTTGTCACAATTTTGAAGTTTAACAATTTATTAATTTTGATTGTGCTACTACTTGCATAGAATCTGCTAAGGTTCAAATATTCTTAGCTCTATAATATTTTTATTGTTCCTATTTGAACTATTTTTTAATCCACATTATTTTATTCAATAAATAGTTATATTTTCTTTAAAGGAATTAAATTCTAAGGTTATAAAATTTATATCTTCCAAGTTATAAATTTAAGAACATTTAATGTTTTCAATTTCTAAAACATTTCTTTAATTAATTCTACAAAATAATTCATAAGATAATTGTTCTTACATAAGGTAAAAGGGTTTTCACGCTAAGCCCGAATATCTTACATAAGCAGACACCGCTCATACATGCCCAGAGAGTTTTATCCCCTACACTGAAATTAAGTTTTAGAAAATTAGAGGATTTCATATGAAAAATTTTTCGAAAATTCTAATACTCATTATGATAGGCCTTTATGGTACTTCTACTATTGCAGCAGATGCTATTCCTTTGGAAGCTAAAGCTGCCGCAGAAGCACAAAAAGCTGCGCTAGAATATTCTGAAAATCAGAAGAGCGTTTCAGGCTCAGACTGAAACAAAATAAAGCCCACGGAGGGCTTTATTTACATACGGGAACCATTAGAAAAAAGTTATTTTAATAACTTAATGATTGTCCTACTCCATAAACCATCAAGGTAATAAGGAATACGACCAATGCGGAGACAGCTAATTCTGCTTTAGTCATGTGTTTTACCCTCATGGAGAGCTGTATATTATTTATACACCACCTAAACATAAAACCAAATAACAAAATATTACATAATCTTGAACAATTAAACTAAAGTAAAACAAAAAATAAGAGATCTAGCCTATAAATTAAACACTTATTATCAACCGCTATCTGTTTAATTTTCATAAATTTATAGAATTTCATTTGAAAAAATTAATAGATTATTTCTTTAAAATAATAAAATAATCTTTGTTTATAAAAAATTTTTCTATGTAATATATTGCCATTCCAAAATTTAAGCTTTTGAACTTAATATATTTTTAAGTTATTTCATAGGTTTTAATTTTACTATTTCATAATTTATTTTCCATATTTTATATCAAATTGAAACTAAACATCAGATCTATATTTTTAAATAATCAACGACTGCTAATTTATTTTCAATAAAATTCTCTTTTTCCGTAAAGATATTTTTTATTATTTTTAAAACCTCAATATATAAATTTAAAGATCCTAAATAGAAGGATGTTTAAATTTTAAATTACTACATAGATTTGAGTACTTCTAACTCAAAATCAAGCTCCATCATCTTTTCCAGATTTGGTACAATCGCATTCACCCAAGTGCCACTATTCCAGACTTTCAGAATTCCATTTTCTTCCTTATAGAATGCACAGTCCTGAGCTGTTATATGATGAATAACCTGGGTTCCTTCTGGTATATTTCTCATACAAACCTCCACACATTTGGTTTATTTTTAATTTAGCAGAAGATTTGAATTTTTCGTTTACATTGCTTTATAGAGTTGTATTAATTGACTATTTAATAGATTAATCATGTAACCTTCATTTTGATATAAATTTTCTTATGCACCTTATTTAAAAATATTCAAACGATAAAAATAAAAAATCCCAACAATATATGTTGAGATTCTCTATTCATAACCGGGTTAAGCTGGCAGTAAATATAGGTAATGTTCAGGCTATAAAATCTCGTAAAATGTGTTGATTTATCACTTCATCAAAATTTAGATTTGAAAGATTTTGCTTGTTATGTTTGATGCTTTTATAACAATAACTCGCTGCAATACCCATACTAATTAAAGTCAACAATTTCATTGTTCACCTCAAAATTAAAAATATTAGAAACCGTGAAATTAAAATATCAGCTTGCTTTGTAGTGGTCTAAGCCAGTTTGGAAAGCTTTTTGTATGGTATGTAAATCCGTCAAAACTATTTCAGGTCTATAAAAATCATTATCAGTTTTTTGCTTTGCCTTGAATTGTCTGATCTTCCCTTAACTGACTCGACAAGTTCAGTAGAAAATGAAGATCATTGAGGATTAACATTCTTAAACGGAAGATCATATTTGAATACAAAAAGTACATCATTTTAAAGCGGTATGGTCGCAATCAAATTAGATGCAAAACATAAATTCGAGGAAGATAAATCAGAATCTGCTATGATAGCTTCCACTTAGTGGACTCTTTTATGTCTTCCCTTATCTCCTATTTATAAGTAAAGGAGTATCACAATGGGCAACATGACTGCCACATCAGAATTATTTTATATATTTTAGTAGGTTAAAGTGAAAATTGTCATTCTTAACAAGCCTTATGACGTCCTCTCCCAATTTCGTCCAGATGAAAAACATCAGACTATGGCAGATTTCGTAGACGATCCGGATCTGCGTATTGCCGGTCGTCTGGATATGGATTCTGAAGGTTTGATGTTCCTGACCGATCATGGTGGTTTAAACCAATATATTACCAATCCAGCCAGCAAAAAATTCAAAACTTATCTGGTTCAGGTCGATGGGGATATAACCGAAGAAGCTCTAGAACAGCTTCGTAAAGGCGTTGAACTGAATGACGGTATTACGCTACCAGCCAAAGCAATTAAAGTCACTGAACCGGAATGGTTATGGGAACGTAATCCTCCTGTACGTTTCCGTGCTTCTGTTCCAACTTCATGGGTCGAAATTTCAATCTGTGAAGGTCGTAACCGTCAGGTTCGTCGTATGACTGCAGCAGTCGGCTTTCCTACATTACGTTTGATTCGCACCAAAATCGGTTCGATTGATCTGGTTCAATTAGGTTTACAGCCAGGTGAAACTAAAGAAATTGAACCCCTACTTTATCCAGACTTTAAAGATGTGCCTGCTCAAGAACCTTACCGCTCGCGCTCTTATGTGAAAAAACCGGGTGGTACCGGTGGTAAACCAATTAACAAGAAAGTAACGAAAGACGGCACCAAGAAAAAAACCGGCACACCGCGTATCTGGCAAATGGAAGAAGGTGAAAAACCACGTCGCAAGACCAATGGTACCACCCGTCCAAATACCAAGAGCCGTGGCCGTCGTACACGTTAAGCCACTGCTTAGATCGGGAAGATCAAACTAAAGACCACGCCTTGAGGATGGTTATTCACCTGAACTTCCCCCTGATGCAACAGCATAATCGACTGCACAATCGCCAAGCCCAAACCACCCGTTTGGGCTTTTTGATGCCGGCTGCTATCAACTTGATAAAAGCGTTCAAACAGATGGATTAAATGCTGCTCGGGGATCTGTACACCTGCTGTCAGCACATCAATCCGACAGCTATTTTCTGTAGTCATCGCCGTGATTCTGATCTCGCCATTTTCCTTTCCATACTGCACTGCGTTGCTGAGTAAATTGGCAAGCGCACGTTGCAGATGTTCCGGATGCGCAGCTATATTCAGTTGAGCCGGAATATCCGTATAAATAGATATATTTTTTTCTTCTGCCAGAAACTCAAAATATGCCAGCAAATCTTCTATGATCTGGCTCAGTTCTAGTGTCTGTTTTTCTATCTGATAGTGGCCATGTTCAACTCGGGCGATAAATAGCATGTTTTCAATCATCTGAGTTAGACGTTCATACTCTTCCAGATGGGAATACAGCAAATTTTCTAATTCATCGCGACTGCGTGACTTCGACAAGGCAATCTGGGTTTGCCCCATCAAGTTATTCAGGGGCGTTCGTAATTCATGGGAAATATCTTCAGAAAATCGGGCCAACTGTTCATAGCCTTGCTGTATTCGGTCCAGCATGGCATTCATAGCCTCTGTTAGTTGCTGCACCTCAATAGTTCGGGATGGCAACTCGATACGCTGATCCAGCTGCTGCACATTAATTTGCTGAGTGGCGTAAATTAATTGGCGCATGGATCGCAGTAGATAGTGTCCCATCAGCCAGGCTAACAAGGTGGATAAAATAATACCAAGCAGAGTGTAGATCACTAATTTTATCAGGTAATGTTTTAAAACCTGTTGCCCTGCTGCGAGCTGCTTACCGGCAATCAGTTGATAAGACTGTCCATTAAAGTCCACTTGCTTAAATGCCAAACGGGTCGTGGGTTGTTCAAGCTTATTATTTTGATAATTCAGCCTGGTGTGATAATCCAATAGAGGAATAGTAATATTTAAAGGATTAATATCAATTAATGTATTCTGCGCGTTTTTAAGGATCAGTAAGTTGTCTTCCTGTCCAAGCATATTCTCATAAAGCTCTGGATGTTCGATCAGCACCTGAAAGCTTTGCTGATCAGCCAGAAATATTTCAATCCTGGAAATCCGCAAGGCCAAAGCTTCATCCTGCTGTTGTTGCACCATCTGCTGCATATTGTGATAGGACAACCCGCCGATACTTAAAAAAACGATACAGGAAATAAGGCCAAAAGCGATGCCGAGACGTGTGCCCAAATGCATTTTCATGCGTGCACATCCAGCTTATAACCCATACCACGTACAGTATGAATAAGTTTTGGACTGAAATGGTCATCAATTTTAGAACGTAATCGGCGTACGGCAACATCAACGACATTGGTGTCAGTATTAAAATTAATATTCCAGACCAGTGAAGCAATTTGTGTCCGGGTTAAAACTTCGGACTGGTGTTCCATCAGCAACTGTAAAAGCGCAAACTCTTTTTGGGTAAGCTCAATTTTTTGCCGGTCTCGAAATACTTCCCGGGTTAAACGATTCAGCTCTAAATTGGCCACCTGATACATTTTATGTTCAACTTTTGGTACACGGCGCAGTAGGCTTTTAATTCGGGCCAAAAGTTCGATATAAGAGAAAGGCTTGGTTAAGTAGTCATCTGCACCCAGTTCCAACCCTTTGACCCGGTCAAGCACATGATCTTTGGCAGTCAGCATGAGTACGGGGACTTTAGAGAAAGTACGCAAGGTTTTGAGGACTTGCCAGCCGTCCAGGTCGGGCAGCATCACATCCAGCAATACCAGATCAATCGGTTGCTGTTCCAGCACTGATAAGGCATGCAGGCCATTACCCACCTGTGTAGTCTGGTAGCCGGATTCATTTAAGCCTGTGGCCAAGAATCCGGCAATTTTGGCTTCATCTTCTACAATTAAAATATGCATGGGCTGAGTTTAATCAATTTCATACGGCGCAAAGATTACAAATTGGTAATCTGATTGTCATCCATGAGCTTCCATTCTTTGATTATGATCTTCTCAATTTCTATATGACTGAACATTATCATGAGAAGTAGATTAAATCAGAGAAAAATATTTTTATATCTAGCGAGTTTAGCAATGGTTAGCTTAAGCCATGCTGAATTAAAAACGGCCTATATTATGGACTTGAGTACAGCAAATCAGCTTACTGAGAACGTCATGCAAGCTTGTCAGAAAGCCAGCAAACCCGCTGCAGTCACAGTACTGGATCAAGGCGGCAATGTCTTGGCCAGTCAACGGCATGAATCTGTCGGAATTCACAATTTAACTGCATCACAGCGTAAAGCCTTTACTGCATACTCGACTAAGACCAGTACATTGGATTTCATGCGTCATGCACAAAAGAACCCGGATGCACAAAATTTAAATACCCTGGATGAATTGTTATTATTGGGCGGCGGGGTACCTGTGGTTTATAAAAACCAGCTCATTGGCGCTGTTGGCGTTGCAGGCTCTGGTGGCTCTGAACAGGATCATCAATGTGCCGCACAAGGCATTCAACATACTTTAAAACAACTTTAATTTTATCTATCTATTGAATAGGAACAGACCTATGAAAAAAATTATTTTTGGTGCTCTTCTAGCGGCGACAGCAAGCTTTTCTTTTGCACAGAATCCTTTAAGTGTGCATGTGCTGAATCAGGAAACTGGTCTGCCTTCCGCCAATGTCGCGGTGATTCTGGAAGCTCAGCAAGGTGACAAGTGGATAAAACTGAATGAGTTAAAAACAGATGCCAATGGCCGTATCAAAGAGTTTTATCCTAAAGATACAGCTTTACAGAAAGGCATCTATAAAGTGACCTTCAAAACCGGTGACTGGTTTAAGGCCAATAATCAACGCACCTTCTTCCCTGAAGTACCTGTGGTATTTACGATTGACGGTGCTTTGGAGCACTATCATATTCCCTTATTACTGAGCTCTTATGGTTATTCAACCTATCGTGGTAACTAATTCTTAATCCCTAAAAGCGTCATTTTCATGGCGCTTTATTTTGATAAGTAAAATGGCTGCATTTCATCATTCATCTGGCTTTCGCTTGTTATTTATCTCCTAGAGTGCTATTTATGATTCATATAATTAATATTTTTAAAATAAGTGTATCTAAAAAAGGAGTTTTGCAATGGATCAGCAAGTGAACCAGATGTTTAATCAGGACCGGTTAATTCAGTATCTCGGTGCGCATCTAATTTCTTATAACCACAATCATGCGAAGATTGAACTTAAAGTGTCTGAACAACATTTACAGGGGCATCAGACCTGTAACGGCGCTGTGATTTTTGCATTAGCTGATGCTGCATTTGCGATTGCCTGCAATACCGGCGAACATCCAGCAGTCGGCCAACATTGTGGTATTCATTATCTGAAACCGGCACTGCTCGGTGATACCCTTACCGCCATAGCTGAACATAAAGCCAGTAGCGGTCGCAGTGGGATTTACGATATTCAGATTCTGAATCAGAAAGATCAAATCGTGGCTGAATTCCGTGGAACCTCACGACTGATCGTTAAATAATTATTCTAAAACTTAATGCAATAAAAAAACCGGTGCATCAACACCGGTTTTTTAAAACAGCAAATGCTAAATTAAGCTTTCAACCATTTCTCAGCTTTAGTTTGATCTTCAACTTTCAATTCAACTTCAGTCAGTTCAGAACCACCATTTTGAACGTCAAAAGTCATCAGCTCATCACGACGGAATGCATGGACAGTATAAGTACCTTCCTGTTTCGCATATTTCTCGACAAGTTTCGTCGTTGCTTTAAGTCCATCAATCGCCACAATCACATCATTCGCTGAAAGGCCCGCTTTCACCCCTGCTCCATCACGACGTGCAGACTGAACCAGCACACCTTCAGGCTTATCTACAAGTTTCAAACCAAATGGTAATGACTTGTCATTTTTCAGCGTATAGCTCACGCCAAATTCAGGTAATAACTGATCTAATGGCAATTCATCAGTAGTATTGATCAGGTGATTAATCTGTTCTAACCAGTTATCACCAGTCAATTCCTGACACAATTCGAAAATAGTGCGTTCATTGACCTGAATGCCATTTTGCGTATTTTCATATAGCTTACGCATCAAAGCGTCCAGACTTGAGCCACGCAGACGTAAACCTAGATCCAGACAAAGTGCAACTAAACAGCCTTTATTGTAGTAGCTGGTACCGGCATTATTTGAGTTTTCATCCTGACGATAGAATTTTACCCAGGCATCAAAGCTAGACTCAGATACTGACTGAATAAAACGTCCCGGGTTTTGCAGATAACGATCAATCTGCGCTTTGAGCAAGGCAATATAAGATTCCTGATTGATAACACCGCTACGCAGCAAAATCAGGTCATCATAATACGACGTAAACCCTTCAAAGATCCAAAGCAAAGAGGTATAGCCTTCTTTATTTAGATCATAATTCACGAAGTTTTCTGGACGAATAAATTTCACTAACCATGAATGGAAATACTCATGACTACATAGGCCAAGGAAACGCTGATAATCTTTCGATGGCTCTTCAGGCTCATCTACTTTAGGGAAATCATCACGCGGTGTAATCAGACTGGTTGAGTTTGGATGCTCCAAACCGCCATAGCTGTTACCGGTTGCTATGGTCATAAAGGTATAATCATTGAATGGCGCAGAACCGAACATGGAAATTTCTGTCGCACAGATTTTCTCAATGTCCTGCTTCATACGCTGTTCATTCATCGCATGTTTGCCTGACACTACAAACTCATGCGGAATGCCATTGGCTTCAAAACTGAAACGGGTCTGCTCCGCCAGTTCAAACGGTGCATCAATCAGTTCAGCATAGTTTTTAGCTTTTAAGGTATAACGACCTTTGACCAGACTTTTAGCCTGCATACCTGTCGCAAGCTGGAAATGTTTTAGCTCATCCGGCAAGAATACTTCTACTTCAATTTCTTTATGTTCCTGACCTTCCAGCCCTAAACATGCACAAGCCGGGTTCACATAAAGACGGTTTTGATCCACATATGCACCACGAACAGACAGGTCATACGCATAGACATCATATTCCACCGTAATCAGTTCATGATCCGTATTGAATAAACGCCATTTATTCTTTTCAAACTTCTGGATTTGTAGCTGGCGTCCGTCCTCATCATAAGCCTTGACCGCTTCAATATGTTTGGAGAATTCGCGAATCAGGTAACTGCCCGGAATCCAGGTCGGTAAAGAAAGGACTTGCGTTGGGTCTGCTAAAAAGCGAAGAGTTACGTGAATAAGGTGCTGACGATAATCGTCAAATTCGATTTGATAATGCAACATAATGGGCGATATAAAATACAAATAAATGAGTTATAGCTTAGCTTAGCATTTTTTAGGCCAGTATTGCTTAGCTGTCGCATTTGTCTACATTTCTGACTAGCTATCCTTAAAAAAAAGGCATAGCATGCGTGAAAATTAAATCGTTCATCGACCGGTTGGTTATTAAGGAACACCTTTGAAATACATCATCTCACTGCTTGCAGTTCTCAGCCTGTTTGTGCCTGCAATTTCATATGCTGCCCTTCTGAATATTTTGCCTGAAAGCGTTGAAGCAGAAGCCTGGACCATTCTTGACTCACAGTCAGGCCAGGTCATTGCCGAACACAATGCCGACGTTCAACGTGCTCCAGCTTCCCTCACCAAAATGATGGTCGCTTATATTGCATTGAAAGAAATTCAGGCGGGTAAATTAGATAAAAGTGAAGTATTAACTGCAACACCGATTGTGAAAACAGTGATGTGGGATGAGTCACAAATGTACCTGAAAGAAGGTGAGCAGATTTCGATTGATCAACTTCTGGCAGGTCTGATTATCATGTCGGCGAATGATGCTGCTGTGACATTGGCAGAAAAAATTTCAGGTGATATTCCGAGCTTTGTCGAGCGAATGAATCGGGAAGCAAAAGCTTTAGGTATGGTTCATACCCATTTCCAGAATCCGGCCGGTATTACCATGCCTGAGCACTATTCTACTGCAGCGGATCTGGCGCGTTTGTCGGCAGCTGTAGTCAATCAGACTCCGGACTATCTGTATTATTCCAAACAGCCAAGTTTTAGCTATAACAACCATTTCCACCGTGCCACTAACCGTGTGTTGCAAGTGGACTCAAGCGTCGATGGTTTAAAAACTGGCTTTACTCGTGCAGCCGGCTATAACCTGGCGCTCACCGCCAATCGTCCAACTTATGATATGGAACTGCCCCACCGTCGTTTGATCGTGGTAGTTCTAGGTACCAAAAGTGCTGCCAAACGCGCTGAAGTGTCGCATAAGTTGATGAATCTGGCGTATACCTATACCCGTAATGAAGTCGCCATTAAAGACAAACAGCTACTCGCTGAATTACCGGTGATCAAATCGACTTTGAAAATGTTTAAGGTTCAGACTAAACAGCCGCAGATTATTACGACATCTTTATATGATCAGAATTATGCCATTGACCTGAACCAGTTCGATCAAAACCATCAACGGGTAATGTTGAATACAGGTGATGGTGTAATGCAAAGCATTGAACCGCTCCATGAAACCCAAACTCATATCAATGTAGAAATGACTGCTTCTGAGTTAATTGCACCTATGGCCAAAGTGATGCCATTAGCGACGATTCATGTCTATCAGAATAATCAGCTTATTCGTACCATCCAGATTGAAGATATGGTGGAACTTGAAGAAGCCGGTTTCTTCCAGAAATTCCTGAGCTGGTTATCTAGCTTCTTTGGCATCTTTGCAGAAAATGCACCAAGTGCCAAACTCTATCCAATCCAGAAATAAACGCTGAATACAGTTAGAAGGCCCTCATTTGTCTTCTAACTCCCACCATAGATTTCTTCTCTTCTCTCGTCGATTTTACCTCTTCTGCCATAATTGCTACGTTTTGTAATTTGTATAACAATTCTAATCAAGACGGCCTGCTGCCCATGCCATAGTATATTTGGTCTAAATTTCTCTTATTTTTATTAGAAAAATAAATAGGTTAATAATATATGACAGCACATCGAATCGTAATTGTAGGTGGTGGCGCAGGTGGATTGGAGCTGGCTACTCAACTGGGCGAAACCTTAGGCAAAAGTGGCAAAGCGCATATTACCCTAGTAGATCAGAAACTGACGCATATCTGGAAACCCTTATTGCATGAAATTGCTGCAGGTACACTTAATCCGCATGCAGAAGAAACCAATTATTTTAGTCATGCTGCGGCTCATCATTATCACTTTGTGCTGGGAACATTTGTTGATCTGGATCGTAAGGCTAAAGAAATTATTCTGGAAACAGATTACTTTTCTAAAAAATCCCAGCCTAAACAGAAGAAACACATCAGCTATGACACGCTGGTGCTGGCACTAGGCTCTACTTCCAATGATTTTAATACGGAAGGTGTTGCCCAATACTGTCATTTTCTCGACAGCCGCCAGCAGGCTGATGTCTTCCAGCAGGATCTGCTGCATCTTTATCTCAATGCTCAAAATCAAACCTCTTCCCGTGAGCTTAAAATTGCCATTATTGGAGCCGGTGCAACTGGTGTAGAACTGGCTGCCGAGCTGGTGATCGCCAAACAAAACTTTTTTAAATATGGTCTGAACAAGATTGATCCAAATAAAGTCAAAATCACTTTGATTGAAGCCGCTGATCGGATCTTACCTGCACTGTCTGAGAAAATGGCTGAACACACCATGGAGCAACTCGATCGTCTAGGTATTGAGGTATTAACCAGTCATAGGGTCGCTAAAGTCGATGAAGACCAGATTTATTTTGCAGATGGTTCAAGCCTCGAAGCAGAAATTAAAGTCTGGGCTGCTGGAATTAAAGCACCTGAAGTTCTGGCAAAACTTAAAGAGCTGGAAAAAGACAATATTAATCGCCTAAAAGTTTATGCAACTCTGCAAACTCTGTCAGACCCGGATATTTTCGTTTTTGGTGATTGTGCGCATTGTCAGCCTGAAGCAGATCAACCGGTTTTAGGCCCGCGTGCGCAAGTCGCCAGCCAGCAGGCCGCTTTTCTGGTCAGAGCCTTAAAAGCACGCATTAATGGTGAAAGCTATTTACCGATGTTCAAGTTTTCTGACAAAGGCTCATTAGTGTCTTTAAGTCAAAACAGCGCTGTCGGTGAATTATTGGGTCAGGTCAATGTTCAAGGCTTTGTCGCGAAATCCATGTATGTATCCCTGTACCGGATTCATCAGGCCACCATTCATGGCTATACCCATGCTGGCCTGTTAACTGCCAAAGACTTTGTTACACGAAAAATTGCACCCAAGCTGAAATTGCATTGAAATTGTAAATATTGTCCTCATATATGAAAAAATCGTCATTAAACATGTCAAATTGCATTTTTTTGCTATTTTTAGTCTACAAAAATACAATTTCACTTTATGATGTACCCTTAAAAAATTGAATGGATCAATTAATATGACTGCTATTGCAAATAACCTCGTGGTTTCTTTCCACTACACATTGACTAACGCAGAGGGTGAAACTCTCGACAAATCTCAAGGTGAACCACTTGCCTATTTGCACGGTGCAGGTAACATCATCCCTGGTTTAGAAAAAGCTTTAGAAGGCAAAACTGTTGGTGAAAAATTCACTGTAAATGTTCCTGCTGCTGAAGGCTATGGCGAATATAACCCAGAGCTAGTGCAAGAAGTGCCTAAACAAATGTTCCAAGGCGTAGACAACATCCAGGCAGGCATGCAGTTCCAAGCACAAACTGATGACGGCGTTCAAATCGTAACTGTTAAAGCAGTTGAAGGTGACAACGTAGTTGTTGATGCTAACTTCCCGCTTGCTGGTCAAGATTTAACTTTCGAAGTTGAAATCGTGTCTATCCGTGAACCTTCTCAAGAAGAACTTGATCACGGTCACGTACACGGTGCAGGTGGTCACCACCACTAAGATTTCCCGGTCTTTAGCACAAAAAGGCAAAGTGAAAACTTTGCCTTTTTTATTGCCTTAAGATTTTAAATATAAAAAAGCAGGACTACTGCCCTGCTTTTCATCATTAAAATCGCGAATCCCTCAAATTACGCAATCTTAACGTTTATTATAGATCTGCATTGCTGCTGGCAGATTTTGACGCATTGCTGCGATACGCTGACTGTTCGATGGGTGAGTAGACAGGAAAGTCGCGCCAGTGCTACCACCTTCAAGCTTGTTCATTTTTTCCCAAAGAGTAATCGCTGCATTCGGGTTATAACCAGCACGCGCCATGAGAGTTAAACCGCCCTGATCAGCACGGCTTTCTAGGTTACGTGAGTAAGGCAAGCCGATACCAATCTGGCTACCCAATTGTGCTATTGCAGCACCACCTTGTCCTACGCCCGCTGCATTTAAACCAATACCCAATGCCAGATCAGTCAGGGCTTGTGCACCAAGTTTCTGTTTCGCGTGCTCTTCCAGGGCATGGACCATTTCATGACCCATAATGGCTGCGATCTCAGCATCGGTCAGATTCAACTTATTCACAATACCGGTATAGAACACCACTTTACCACCAGGTGCGACAAAAGCGTTGACCTGATCAGATTTTAGTACGGCTAACTGCCATTGGAATGCAGTACCCGTCTGGTTCAGCTGGTTGGCATAAGGTTTTAAACGGTTAAAAACAGCATTAATACGACTATATGTCGCTGAACTGGTATCCAGCTGGCCTTTCGCTTTAGCGTCTGCCACCATGGCATTGTAGCTTTGGCTGGCTGAAGCATTTAAAGTCGCAGTATCTGCACCTGCAATATCGGCAATAGTTGTACAACCAGACAAAGTAATGGCTGCGGCTGCACCCATACCTAACAAGAATTTATTTTTCATTATAGTGACTCCACCATAAGCAAAAGGTTAATTTACATTGTAAAAAATTATAAGTTAAAGGCTAGAGCAACTAAATGTACAATTACTTCATCTTGTTATATTTTATGTAATTTTAATCCCAATACTGTATCGTAAGCCAATAAATCAGACAGACAATATTTAAACCTAAATATAAATAACACAAAGGTTTAATTTTTTCTTCTAAAATTTCACTTTTACGCTTAAAAAATAGAAAAGCATTCTGTAACAAGATGACCGGTACCAATACACAGGCAATGATCACACTCAAGCCAATAAATGCACCGTAAATAATGTCAGGATCCTGAGTTTGGGCACGGATAATCAGCATCGCAATGGTCGGTGCGCCGCCCATCGCGAATAACAAAGAATAGAACATCGTTCCCGAGATATTTTTATGCATCCTGCATACTCATATTTTATTTTGTTTTATTCTAACAAGCGCCATGCCACTGCACAGCACTTGCTGTTAAGACTTTAGTCCTGAATTTCCAAATTATTTCTTAGCTTTATATACCGTCATCGCTTCAGGCATCAGCTGTTGCAAGACTGCAATTCGGTCATCATTTGTTGGATGCGTAGATGTAAATTTATTCAGGACGCTATTGCCACGGCTGTCTTGCGCATTCATTTTTTGCCACAACGTAATCGCTGCATTCGGGTTATAGCCCGCTCGTGCCATTAGCATGAGCCCGCCTTTATCGGCACGGCTTTCCAGATTACGTGAGAATGGCAAGCCCACACCAAATTGAGCACCCATATCCAGCAGTAGCCCACCATAACCACCAGCGGACTGCCCGACATACTTGCTACCGATACTTACTGCCAAATCGGTAAGTGCTTGCGCTCCTACCTTATTTTTAGAATGTTCCTCAAGCGCGTGCACCATTTCATGTCCCATGATGGCAGCAACTTCATCGTCTGTAAGTTTTAGTGTGTCGACAATACCCGTATAGAACACCACCTTGCCACCTGGTGCGACATAGGCATTAATCTCGTTAGATTTGATCACAGCCACTTGCCAGTCAAACTTCTGCCCAGTCTGATTCAGTTGATCCGCATACGGCTTCATTTTCAGGAAAACCCGATTTACTTTTTTATAGGTGGCAGAAGTCGTATCCAGAATCTGTTTCTGCTTGGCTTCTGTCAGCATCTGATTATAGCTTTGTGCTGCACTCAGATTTAATGTCGCTGAATCAGCTCCCATCAAATCTGCAACCGTAGTACACCCCGTTAATGTGGTCGCAATGACCATCCCCGCCAATAAATTTTTATATTTCATGACCTTCTCAAATATATAAGGTCAAAACATCATAAAGAATCCAAACAGGTTTTCAATCATTTTTATAAGCTCGCTCAAATAAAAAACCCTGTGAAATCACAGGGTTTTTTATCATTTTCAGCTTAAAGAATTAAGCATCAAACGGGTGGCGAAGAATAATGGTTTCTTCACGGTCTGGACCAGTTGAAATGATGTCGATTGGACATTCAATCAATTGTTCAAGACGTTTCACATAGTTAATTGCCGCTTGTGGCAATTGATCTAGTGATTTCGCACCGAAAGTAGATTCTTTCCAGCCTGGCATAGTCTCGTAAATTGGTTTTAAAGTTTCAAATGCAAGCGCATCAGAAGAACCAACACAGCCAGAATCAGCAGCTTCGTAACCTACACAGATTTTCACTTCTTCCAAACCGTCAAGAACGTCAAGTTTAGTCAAGCAAATACCAGACAGTGAGTTCACTTCTACTGAACGACGCAGGATTTCAGCATCGAACCAGCCACAACGACGTTGACGGCCAGTAGACGCACCAAATTCTGAACCTACAGTACCCAGGTGTTTACCAATTGCATCACCTGTATCTGTTGCAGCGTCATACACCAACTCAGTTGGGAATGGACCTGAACCTACACGAGTAGTATACGCTTTAGTAATACCAAGAACGTAGTCAAGGTGTAATGGACCAAGACCTGAACCTGAACTTACGCCACCAGCAGTCGTGTTTGAAGAAGTCACGTACGGATATGTACCGTGGTCAACGTCAAGCAATGAACCTTGCGCACCTTCGAACATGATTTTCTTGCCAGCTTTACGGTAAGCGTGAAGTTCACCAGTCACGTCCATAACCATAGGCTCGATCACTTTGCGCCATTCGTCGCAAAGCGCAAGTACGTCTTCAACTTTAACTGCTTCAACACCGAAGAATTGAGTCAATTGGAAGTTGTGGTATTCAAGCAATTCTTCAAGCTGAGCTTTCAGATGTTCGCCGCCACGTACCAGGTCAGCAACACGGATTGCACGACGTGCCACTTTATCTTCATAAGCAGGACCAATCCCACGACCAGTTGTACCAATTTTCGCATTACCACGTTTTTTCTCACGAGCTTGGTCAAGTGCGATGTGGTGTGGAAGAATCAATGGACAGTTTGGAGAAATGCGTAGACGTTCACGTACTGGCACGCCTTCTTTTTCAAGAATATCCATCTCTTTGATGAGCGCTTCAGGTGAAAGAACCACACCATTACCAATTAAGCACAATACGTTTTCACGTAAAATACCTGATGGAATGAGGTGTAATACAGTTTTCTTACCACCAACCACGAGAGTATGACCTGCGTTATGTCCGCCTTGATAACGAACTACTGCAGCCGCTTGATCTGTGAGCAGGTCGACGATTTTACCCTTACCTTCGTCGCCCCATTGGGTACCAAGTACCACAACATTCTTGCCCATAATAGCCTCATTACATCATGCTGTTAAAGTTGAAAGTCCCACTCAGCGACATGAACACTGAGTAAAACAATTAAAGCGATTAAATCGTTTTGATAGTCCACTCACCGTCCACATTCACCAGCTGGTGAGTTGCATACGGTACTGAGTTTAAATCATCATTACCTAATAACTGAATTACACTTAAGCCTTGTGCACGGGTTGCCTGAATCGCATTTAACAGCGCAGCATCTGTACCCTTAGGTGCTACCACAACTTTAGCTGTAGCAAACTTGCCTGCACTTAAAGCATATAAGTCACAAGAGAAACCAGTTGCCGGACGTGCACGACCAAAATGCTCACCAATGCCATCATAACGGCCACCTTGTGCCAGTGCCGCAGCACGGTTTGGTGCATAAACTGCATACATCAGGCCGGTGTGATAATGGTATGAACGTAACTCGACGACATCAATCCCAATATGCAGATTCGGCCAGCGCACCTGAACTTCATTTTTGGTGGTTTGCAGTGCATCAAATGCCTGTTTGAAGGCTGGATTTTCTAATACTTCAGCACTTAAATTCGTTTTTAAGGCATCCAGGTCACTTGCAAAGCGGCCAAGCGTATAGAAGTCTGAACCAAACTTAAGATTTGCAGTAAATTCAGCCAGTTCCGGCAATGCTTTACGTTGATACAGATCAGACAGTTGGCGTTCGGTTGCTTTACTTAAACCCGCTTGTGCAATCAGACTACGGAACAGACCAACATGACCTAAGTCAAGGTGGACGCCGTCGGCCAGACCCGCTTCCTGAATCAGGCTGATCATCAGGTCAACCATTTCCACGTCAGCATCAATGCTGTCTGAACCAAATAATTCTGCACCTAATTGCAATGGTGCACGTGTGGTATTAAATCCTTGAGGTTTTGTATGTAAAACCGTACCCGCATAGCAATAACGAGCCACACCTTCCACTGGATGTACATGCGCATCGATACGAGCCACTTGTGGTGTCATATCGGCACGCACACCAAGCAAGCGGCCAGACAGCTGGTCGATCACTTTAAAAGTGGCTAAGTCTAAATCCTGATTCGATTCTGAGAGAGAAGATAGAGATTCAATGTATTCAATAAATGGCGTGTACACCAGCTGATAACCTCGAGATGCGAGGAAATCCAGTGATTGACGGCGCAGGCTTTCGATGACTTGCGCTTGTTCTGGTAATACATCAGCTACACCATCAGGTAATAACCATGTCTCTGAAATGGGCATGTTGTAAACCTAAATTCTTGTCAGCGCGGAATAAACCGCATAAAAAAATCGGGAGCACACCCGATTTCTCCTAGTCTAGCACGATCGTTTAGGCTGTGCATCGCAATTTTGATAATTTTCTCTGACTGAACAAAGGACTTAGATAGATAAACCAAATCATCTCTTTCTTATTAAGAGAAAATAGGCTGAATAAAAGTAAGCATCCGGCTAACACAGCCTTACCAAGCGATCCTATAAGCCTTAATTTAGTTCCCACCTAAAAACAAGTGGGGACTTAATCCATGAACATGGATATATATTCAGCAACACCTCCTGTTGCTAAAAAACGCAGAACATACAGCAAAGAATTCAAACTCAGTATTGTCAATGCCTGCAAAAATCCTAATACCTCGATCGCTTCGGTCGCACTGCAACATAGTATTAATGCCAACCTTGTCAGTCGTTGGATCAGGATCTTCAGCCATCATGAGGGTGCCGTGCAGGATCCTACTCATGTGAATCCAGCATTTATTGCTTTGCCTTACACTGCTGCAATCAGCCAACCTATTGATGAGAGGATCACGTTGTGTATCACCGTGCCTCATACGAATAATGATATTCAGCTAAAATGGCAGACATCAGAAATACCTGCCTTGGCAGAATTACTCAAGGCACTGGCAACATGATCCGTATCAATGAAATTTGGCTCTCTACCCAGCCCATGGATATGCGAGCAGGAATGGATACTGTCATGGCTCAGGTGGTGAGAGCCTTTGGCTACATCAAACCGCATTGCGCCTACCTGTTCTGTAATAAACGTGGTCATCGTATGAAAGTGTTGGTACATGATGGACTGGGCATCTGGCTGTGTGCCCGGCGGCTGGAACAGGGCAAATTTCACTGGGCTCAAGTTCACCAAGGTGAAACCGTGGCCCTCAGCCCGGAACAGTTACAGGCACTGATTCAGGGTTTGCCCTGGCAGCGCATTGGACGACAGCAGGTGGTGACGATGCTTTAAACCAGGCTGTTCCATTCCGCTATTCTCCAAACGTTCTATTTCATTCTTCTCATGACCTCAGGCATACTGCGGTCATGAATACGCTGCCTGACTTAAGCCAACTGACCCATGAACAACTGCTGGAATTCACCAGGCAGTTGGCGATGCAGCATCAGTCTCTGGCACAATCAAATCAAGAATTAGAAAAATCAAACCAGCAATTAGATGCCAGAGTTCAACATCTTGAAGTCACCAATCAGCAATTAGATTCTAAAGTTCAACATCTTTCTATTCTCAATCAAAAATACGAGCATGAACTCGCACTATTTAAACAGCACAAATTCGGCAGTAAAAACGAACATCTCACTGCAAAACAAATCCACCTGTGGGATGAAGCGGTTGAAGAAGATATTGCCGCGGTTGATCTAGAACTGGAACGGCTAAATGCAGATAAAACCGATGCAGTGACACACAAAGCCAAAACCAATAAACCTAAACGTCGACCACTGCCAGATCATCTACACACCATCCGTATTGAGCATGAACCTGCATCAACCCAATGTGCTTGTGGCTGCCAACTCCGTCGTATCGGCGAAGATGTCAGTGAAAAACTGCATTTCAGACCGGCACAGTTCTATAAGGAACAGCATGTGCGTGGTAAATGGGTCTGTGATCAGTGTGACACTCTGACTCAGCAAGCGATGCCCGCCTATGTGATTGATAAAGGCATTGCTTCACCTGAATTGCTCAGCCATGTGCTGGTATCGAAGTATGCCGATCATTTGCCGCTGTACCGTCAACGTCTGATCTATCAGCGGGCGGGAATCGAACTTTCTAGATCAACTTTATCTGACTGGATAGGTCGCTGCGGTGTAGAACTGGAACCTCTGGCCAATGCCTTAAAAGAGGTGGTACTACAACAGCAGGTGCTGCATGCAGATGAAACACCGGTCACCATCATGCGGATGGGTGAGAATAATAAAAAACCGAAGAAAGGTTATGTCTGGGCCTATGCCACCACACAGTACAATCCAGTTCAGGCGGTGATCTATGACTTTCAGGATAGTCGTTCAGGCCAGCATGCTGCAGAGTTCTTGAAAGGCTGGCAGGGTTATCTAGTCTGTGATGATTACAGTGGTTATAAAGCACGCTTTAAATCAGGCCAGGTCATTGAGGTGGGCTGCATGGCCCATGCACGTCGTAAATTCCATGAACTGCATGTAACTGGGAAAAGTCAGGTCGCTGAACAGGCATTAGTGCTGATTCAGAAACTGTATGCGATAGAAGCAGAACTCAGGAAAAAGACCGATGGTACAGCGGAAGACCGCCGCGAATACCGACAACAGCATAGTCAACCAGTGATGCAACAACTATATGAATGGCTCAACCAACATCATCTGACAGTGCCATCGAGTTCTCCCACCGCCAAGGCCATCAATTACACTCTGAAGCGTTGGCCAGCTTTAAGCCGCTATCTGGATGATGGCAATCTACCGATATGCAACAATTGGGTCGAGAATCAGATGCGTCCCTGGGCGTTGGGGCGCAAGAACTGGCTGTTTGCAGGTTCGCTGCGCAGTGGTCAGCGAGCGGCAAACATCATGACGTTAATCCAGTCAGCAAAGCTGAATGGCTTGGATCCGTATGCCTATTTAAGTGATGTGCTGAAAAGGTTACCGACACACAAAGTGACCCAAATTGAAGAATTGCTGCCGCACTGCTGGAAACCTAAATCGAATTAAAAAATAGGTATGGGATTCAGCGGACGCTTACGAATAAAATTTAATAACCAATATATCAACTTGATTTTCTAATATATTTCCCTAACCAAAACAATGACGAAAAACTTATTCTTGATTCAATCCTCATCTATCTAAGAGTAAAAATTTATAAAATATCAGTACTAGATGCTTAAAAATAATCCTATACAAAAACTCAATGTGGGAACTTAAATGACCAAGAAAACAGCATCATTCTGGTAGAGTTTAAAGGCACTGCAAAGACTCCTATATTTCTTATAAACTTTCTTTCTCCTTCTAGAATAAAACCCGATCATCTCATGCCTCCCTTCCAGCCACGTATTACGCCTTCTGATGCTACTCCTCTGAGTGATTTTCAGCGTGGTGTGAAAGACTGCCTACCTTTATTATTAGGTGTAATTCCTCTGGCGCTGGTCTTGGGCGCAACAGCAGCACAAAAAGATTTTAGCCTGCTTGAGGTTCCCTTGCTGACCGGGCTGAACTTTGCTGGCGGTTCCGAGTTTGCAGTTTTAGAAGCCTGGACTGATCCACCGCATCTGCTTACCTTAATCTTTATTAGTTTTCTCATTAACAGCCGCTATATTCTGCTCGGTGCCAGTTTAGTACCTTATTTAAGACATCTTCCAAATCGAAAAGTCTTTCCGGCATTATTCTTTATGGTCGATGAAAACTGGGCCTTAAGCCTGACCGATGCACAGCGTCGACTGGCACAGTTTGGTTATCGATATGCTTTTAGTCTGCCTTATTATGCCGGGCTATGTATTGTTCTTTATCTGGCCTGGGTCGGCTTTACGACACTCGGTGCCCTGCTTGGACCTGTGCTAGGTGATATTAACCGTTTTGGTTTTGATATGGCTTTCCCCGCCATTATGCTGGTTTTGCTGAAAGGCATGTGGAAAGGCTTTACTGAAGCGAGGTCTTGGCTAATCAGTTTTATTTGTGCTGCTCTAGCTTATAGCTATCTACCGGGAAACTGGTATGTGCTGATTGGCGCACTTGCAGGCATTACCTCTGCCTTCTGGCTCATTCAGAAGGATGAAGCATGATTCAGATGAGCACTTTTATTGCAATCTTATTGGTGGCGCTAACGACTTACTGCGCCCGGATACTTGGCTATGTCCTACTCAAGAACAAAACCTTAAATAATCGTCAGCGTAAAATTCTGGAAGTAATTCCAGGTTGTGTACTGATTTCGATGATCACCCCATATTTTTTACGAGATGATCCGGCTGATCTGATCGCTATAATGTCGACACTATTCGCTGCATCACGCTTTGGGATGCTGCCAACCATTTTGATTAGCATGGCCTCGGCAGCTATTTTAAGAACCTTACTAGTTTAAATCCTTTATATTAAGGCTAAGCCAGCATGAAAGGGTCTTATGACTTTGGTTCTACTACTTTAGCGAGCAGATTTACCAGTTCTGCATTTTGCAGCTCAACTTTTTGCAGTTTGGCTGTAGTCTGATCTAGTACTTCCTGCTGCACATGCATCTTTTTCGCCAGATCCTGCATAATTTCCAAGGTCTTTTTTAAATTTTCTTCCAGATGCGCCACTTTTTCCTCAACTGGCACGCCTTCCACACTTTGTGAACTCTCATTATTATTAAATTGCAGCCAGATCAAAAAAATCACAGCCAAGGTCAGTAATATAATAAATCCCCAGATCAACATCATGTGCTTGCTCTTATTCCATTTAATTATCTTTATCTTAACGAAAAAATATCCAGATCACAGAAATATTCGGCATAAATCCAGAGCTTTTCGATCAATTACGTTCAACTTCTTATTCATTTTCTTCTAATTTTTTAATCTTGTATAAAAAAGCACCCCATTTGGGATGCTTTCAAAATAGCTTAATCTGTATAAAAGGATTCACAGAGATCCAGCAAACGGTTGGCATAACCCCATTCATTATCATACCAGGCAAATACTTTAGCCTGATGCCCCACTACCAGGGTTTGGGTCAGATCCACAATCAATGAGTAAGGCGAATGATTAAAGTCTGAAGATACTAAAGGCTCATCTGTCACAGACATGATTTCAGCAAAATCCTGACGTGCAGCGTTAATTAATAGTTCATTTAACTGATGATCAGTAATGGGTGACTGAGAAATAAAAGTCAGATCAATTGCTGCGACATTAATGGTTGGCACGCGAATCGAATAACCATCAATCCGGTTCTCCATCTTCGGCATTACGCGTTTTAAAGCACCCAAAGCTGAAGATGTGGTTGGAATAATATTTTGCCCGGAAGCACGGGCACGTCTTAAATCACGATGGGCATGATCCAGTACTGACTGATCCGCAGTCACCGCATGAATTTCAGTCATCAGTGCAGTCTCAATCCCAAAGGCATCATCAATGATTTTGACTAGCGGTACCAATGCCTGCGTAGTACAAGACACGCTAGAAATAATCTGGTCACTTTCTTTGACATCACGATGGTTGACGCCATAGACAATTGCAGCATCCACCGTATCAAACGGTGCAGCGCCGATAATCACCCGTTTTGCCCCGGCAGTAATATGCTGAGTCGCAGCCTCACGCGAACGGAATAAGCCGGTACATTCCAATACCACATCAATATTCAATTCCCGCCATGGCATTTCCACCGGATTCGCCTGTCTTAACACCTGAACTTTCTGATAAGCATCGCGATAAGTGACATGCAGGTAGGCATACTCATCTTCATACGTCAGATCAACCTGCCCCGGGAAACGGCCATGAGTAGAATCATATTTAAATAAATGCAATAAGGTTTCAACGTCGGCAACGTCATTAATGGCAACGATGTCAAAATTAAAATCTTTCGGATTTTCAAACCATGCACGCAACACATTGCGTCCGATTCGTCCAAAACCATTAATTGCGATACGTTGCATCGACGTTCCCTACTGCGGCATAAAACTTTATGCGCCTATATTAATGGAATTATCCAGCTGACTGATAACTATTCAGCTAAATCCACTAAAAATTACACAGAATGTCCAATATTTCATCGAAAAATTCATGCTTTACTTGAAGCAATCCAGTCTTTCTATCAGCGAGAATGAAGATAAATTGCTGTAATGACAATAGCTTTTGATTTTGCAGGGCATTTTTCTGATTTTTCTAATATTCATTCCTTATAGTTTTATGATCTATAAATATGAAAATCATTGGTTGAACAGGCATTTTCCGTTATAATTTGGCGTTTTTAAATATTTAAGCCCCGCATTGCAGCAGAGAACCAACCTTCTTGTCAGACTGTGATGTTTTTAGCCAAATCGGAAATTATGGAGTGACTTGGTTGTGAGTACTCGTTTTATGACATCAGCTGAAATTCGCGAAGCTTTTTTAAGCTACTTTGAATCGCAAGGGCATACACGTGTCGCGTCGAGTTCTCTGGTTCCTGCCAACGACCCAACATTATTGTTTACCAATGCTGGTATGAACCAGTTTAAAGACTGCTTCCTGGGTCTGGAAAAACGTGACTACGTTCGTGCAACATCTTCACAAAAATGTGTACGTGCAGGTGGTAAACACAACGACTTAGATAACGTTGGCTACACAGCTCGTCACCACACATTCTTTGAAATGCTGGGTAACTTCTCGTTTGGTGATTACTTCAAACGTGATGCGATTAAATTTGCTTGGGAATTTCTGACCGGCGACAAATGGCTGGCACTGCCTAAAGACAAATTGTACGTAACTGTGTATCACACTGATGACGAAGCGTTTGATATCTGGAATAAAGAAGTTGGTCTAGATGCCAGCCGTATTATCCGCATTGGTGATAACAAAGGCGAAAAATACGCATCAGACAATTTCTGGGCAATGGGCGATACTGGTCCTTGTGGTCCATGTTCTGAAATCTTCTATGATCACGGTGAGCACATTTGGGGTGGCCTGCCTGGTACACCTGAAGAAGATGGCGACCGTTTCATCGAAATCTGGAACAACGTATTCATGCAGTTCAACCGTACTGCGGATGGCGTCCTGCACCCTCTTCCAGCACCTTCTGTTGATACCGGTATGGGCCTTGAGCGTATTTCTGCGGTTCTGCAACATGTCAACTCTAACTATGAAATCGACCTGTTCCAAAACCTGTTAAAAGCTGCTGCTGAAATTATCGGTCTAGATACTTCAGATATTGAAGCGAAAGCACAAGCTGAAAACAAACCGGTTGAATACCCTGCTTCACTTAAAGTTGTGGCTGACCATGCACGTTCATGCTGCTTCCTGATTGCGGATGGTGTGAACCCTTCGAATGAAGGTCGTGGTTATGTACTGCGTCGTATCATCCGCCGTGCAGTTCGTCACGGTAACAAACTGGGTGCGACTGGTTCATTCTTCCACAAAATGCTTCAGCCTTTAATTGATGTAATGGGTGCTGCTTATCCAGAGCTTGAAGCAAACAAAACACGTATCGAAGCTGCATTGCTGAAAGAAGAAGAACAATTCGCGAAAACACTTGAGCAAGGTCTGAAATTGCTTGAAGGCGAATTGGCAAACCTGAAAGGTTCTGTGATTCCAGGTGAAATCGTATTCAAACTTTATGATACTTACGGCTTCCCAACTGACCTTACAGCAGATATCGCACGTGAACGTGATTTAACGATTGACGAAGCTGGCTTTGAAAAAGAAATGGCTGCACAACGTCAACGCGCACGTGATGCCGGTAAATTCGCAATCGACTATAACAGCGTTGTTAAAGTTGAAGGCGAAACTCAGTTTGAAGGTTATGACGCGACCGCAGGTCAAGGTCAAATCATCGCAATCTACAAAGATGGCGAACAGGTTGACGAAGTGGTTGAAGGCGACGACGCATTAATCGTTCTTAACCAGACTCCTTTCTATGCAGAAAGCGGTGGTCAAATCGGTGATACAGGACTCTTCAAAAACGATACCGGTATTTTCGAAGTTCAAGATACCAAAAAATCTGGTGGTGCATTCGTTCACCAAGGTATCGTGACTATGGGTAACTTGAAAGTTACTCAAAACGTGGAAGCAACGGTTAAAGCCGACATTCGTGCCGCAACTGCACGTAACCACTCTGCAACTCACTTGCTACACGCTGCCCTACGTCAAATCCTGGGTTCACACGTACAACAAAAAGGTTCATTGGTTGCGTCTGACGTATTACGTTTCGACTTTGCCAACGATCAGCCTGTAACGTTTGAGCAACTGCAAGAAATTGAACGTCTGGTAAATGCCGAAGTGATTGCCAACACGCCTGTTACCACTGAACTGCTCGACATCGAATCTGCGAAAGCCAAAGGTGCGATGATGCTGTTCGGTGAGAAATACGGTGAAGAAGTTCGCGTATTGTCTATGGGTTCAGTGATTGACGAAAAAAACTTCTCTATCGAGCTGTGTGGCGGTATTCACGTGAAACGTACAGGTGACATCGGTCTGTTCAAAATCACTTCTGAAGGTGGTGTCGCAGCAGGTGTACGTCGTATTGAAGCCGTAACCGGTACTAAAGCGGTTGAAGCCGTACAGAAAGTCGATCGTGATGTTCAATATATCAATGGTTTGTTAAAAGCACAGAACCATCAAACAGTCGAAAAAGTTGAAGCTGTGGTGGACACTGCGCATCAATTGCAAAAACAGATTGAACAGCTGAATCAAAAATTGGCAAGCCTACAAGCCGGTGAACTTTTAAGCCAGGTTCAAGAGCTTGCTGGTCGTAAAACATTAATCACGACTGTTCAGGGTATGGATGCGAAAGCACTACGTAACCTGCACGATGGTGTGAAATCAAAATTAGAAAATGCAGTCATTGTTCTTGCAGGTGTAGAGGGTGACAAGGTTAGCTTGATTGCATCTGTAGCTAAAGACTTTACTGCTTCTATTAAAGCGGGTGACATCATCAAACACTTGGCAACTGAGCTAGGTGGTAAAGGTGGTGGTAAACCTGACTTGGCACAAGGTGGCGCGCCACTTAACGAGAAGTTTGCTCCAGTGATGGCTGATTTAGCAGCTTGGCTTGAAGCAAAATAAAAACTTCATTTTGTGTAACTGACCCTGATCGGAAAATCAGGGTCATGGTTTATATGGAACAACTATGGCATTAATCGTTCAAAAATATGGCGGTACCTCAATGGGTACTCCCGAGCGCATTCTCAATGTTGCTCGTCGTGTGAAGCGCTGGCATGACCATGGCCACAAGATGGTTGTAGTCGTATCTGCTATGAGTGGTGAAACCAACCGCTTGCTTGCTCTCGCGAAAGCCATTACCGAAACCCCTGACCCACGTGAACTTGACCAAATGGTTTCTACGGGTGAACAGGTAACGATTTCCATGTTAGCTATGGCGCTGAATTCAATTGGCGTTGAAGCTAAATCTTTAACTGGTCGCCAGGTTGGTATTAAAACTGACAGTGCATTCACCAAAGCACGTATCGAATCTATTGATACCGATGTATTGACTGAAAACCTGGACGCAGGCCGCGTGATTGTGGTTGCAGGTTTCCAAGGCTTTGATGCTAATGGCAATACCACAACTTTAGGTCGTGGTGGTTCTGATACTTCAGGTGTTGCCCTTGCTGCAGCGCTAAAAGCGGATGAATGTCAGATTTACACAGACGTTGATGGCGTATATACGACTGACCCTCGTGTTGCTCCTAAAGCGAAAAAAGTAGACCGTATCTCTTTCGAAGAAATGCTGGAAATGGCATCTTTAGGTTCTAAAGTTCTTCAAATTCGCTCTGTAGAATTTGCAGGCAAGTACCAAGTGCCTTTACGGGTACTCTCAAGCTTCGATAATGACAATGATGGCGCATTTGACGAAGACTTCAAAAACAACGTCGGAACTCTTATTACTACTGAACTGGAAGACAACATGGAACAGCCAATTATCTCTGGTATCGCGTTCAACCGCGACGAAGCTAAACTGACTATTCTGGGTGTTCCAGATGAGCCAGGTATTGCATCTAAAATTCTTAAACCAATTGGTGATGCCAATATCGAAGTGGATATGATTATCCAGAACGTTGAAGAAGATGGTACAACTGATTTCACGTTTACTGTAAACCGCGGTGAACTCGCTAAAGCCAAAAAAATCCTTGAAGAAACTGCTCAAGCAATTGGCGCACGTGAAGTTGCAACTCGTGATGACATCGTAAAAGTGTCTATCGTAGGTGTAGGTATGCGTTCTCACGCTGGTGTAGCGAGCAAAATGTTCACTGCCCTTGCTGATGAAGGCATCAACATCCTGATGATTTCTACTTCTGAAATCAAGATTTCAGTAATTATCGAAGAGAATTACCTTGAGCTTGCAGTTCGTTCACTTCACACTGCGTTCGGTTTAGACCGTGAACATGGTGAATCTAGCGCACGCGCTTAAGAGAACTACAAAATACCGTCATTGTCTGACAGTATTTCATTAAATCTCTACAAAAATGCAGGGCCACTATAGTTTTTCTTATAGTGGCTCTGTTATATTAAGCCTAAGGATTTTCAACAGTCTGGATAGTTAACCTCTTCATTTCATGGACAGGACTTTCTATTCAAACTTTAATTATATAATTTTAGGTTGTGTTTTTTTATTACATTCAATAGATTGCAGGTTTTGCATTTTGCAAGGAGAGAAACATGCTGATTTTGACTCGACGCGTCGGGGAAACTTTAATGATCGGAGACCAAGTCAGCGTGACTGTACTTGGCGTAAAAGGCAACCAGGTTCGTATTGGGGTAAATGCTCCGAAAGAAGTCTCTGTACACCGTGAAGAGATTTACCAGCGTATCCAGCATGAACGTGCAATGCATGAACATCTTCAGCATATTGACCAGGATTATCAACCTTCTTCTTATGAAGATGATAACCAGACACAAAATAACTTTAACCGTTAATTTTGTATGAACATGAAAGCGGCTTTTAAGCCGCTTTTAATTTGTCTAATTTTCAACTGTATAGCAAAATAATCAGACTTTATCCCGCCTGTTGCTGATCAAGTAACGCTGCCAGCACTTTTTTCACCGGTCCAAAACTGCGACGGTGCTCATCAATCACCCCGTGTAAGGCAATCGCTTCAAAATGTGCTTTGGTCGGATAACCCTTATGCTTGGCAAAGCCAAATTGTGGATACTTCTGATCCATCTCTACCATCTGGCGATCCCGGGTTACTTTCGCCAGGATACTGGCTGCTGAAATCTCAGGATGCAAGGCATCCCCACCTACGACGGCATCACAGCTCATCGCAAGGCCGTGAGGAATCTTGTTGCCATCGACCAGTACATGTTCCGGCTGAATGCTTAATGCTTCCACAGCGCGGCGCATTGCCAGCAAAGAGGCCTGCAAAATATTATGCTCGTCGATTTCTGCCGCAGAGGCTTCAGCGATGGCCCAAGCCAGTGCTTTTTCCTGAATCTCAATAAAAAGTTTTTCGCGCTTCTTCTCGCTTAGCTTCTTGGAATCATTTAAGCCCTCAATCGGGTTATTCGGATCCAATATCACAGCTGCAGCGACCACCGATCCTACTAATGGCCCACGCCCTGCTTCATCTACACCAGCAATATTCATTTTATTTCCCATAAAAAATAGGCTGAACCAGTCAGCCTATTCAAATTTGATTTTGACTTAGTTTACCGCTTCAGCCACGCAAGCGTTAATAGTATTTGCAACGACATTGCCTACAATAGTTGCACGTGCTGCTGGGTCAATTGCTGCAGTCGCCAAATCTACCGCAGTCACGTTTTGTGGTGCTTTTTCACTCACGCAACCACAAATTTCAGACTGGATATTCTGTTTTTGTGTTTCTGTCATTAAACGTGTTGCAGTTTGCCAAGCCGGAATATTATTTAGTTCAGTAACACATTTTGCATTGATGGCAATTTTAATGGCTGCAGAACCGAGTTGCTGACCTGTACTTGCTTGAGTTGGGGTGCCTGTACCTTGGGGTGCTACGCAGGCAGAAAGAACAAGTGCTAATGGAGCAACAACAGCCAATAATTTTTTCACGGATTTTATCCTTTTTTCAACTTTTAAAATATGCAGCTATTGTGCCGAAGTTTATCGCAATAAGAAATCTAAAAATGCGCCATGATGTCTAATCTGCGCACAGCCAGATTCACAGCCATCACAGGAAAGAAGACTCACTACTCATTTAAGGGTAAGGCCTGAATAAGCCAGCACCCAAAAATCCTTAATTGATAAACTCGCCCATACAGCCTTTTAAGCTATTGGCAATTGCTTTACGGGTCAGCTCTTTTTTAGTTTCTTCATCAACGGTTGCTTTTAACAGGGTTTTAGCCGGAACACCTTCCAAGGCATGCTCACCTACACAGCCACATACTTTTTGCTGTAAATGCTGTTTATTGGCTTCAGCCATGAAATAAGTCCCCATTTTCCAGACTTTGGAATCTTTCAGCTCTTGACCACACTGATATTCAATCACAGGTTTCAAGGCTTTCTGAGTCATTGAGGTATCTGCACAAGCAGGATTGATTAAGCTAACAGCCAGAACAGGCCACAGGAATTTTAATTTCATCTTCGGTTCACAGATCAGATTAAATAAAAAGGCAGAGCGAACTCTACCCTCTTTGGGCTAACAAATTTGCTGAAATGATATTTTAAGCGAGTGCCTGAATCAGGCTGACCCATTTCTGTTTTTCAGCATCAGAAATAAATGAAGCTTCAAAAGAATTAATTGCCAGCTGTTTAAGTTCTTCATTGCTTAAATCCAAAGCTTCAGCAATGGCAATGAAATTGTCATTCATATAACCACCGAAATACGATGGATCATCTGAATTCACTGTGACATGCACGCCGTGCTGCAACAGGCGACGGATATTATGCTGCTGCATATCATCTACCACACACAGTTTCAGGTTTGAAAGTGGACATACTGTAAGCGGCATCTTCTCTGCAATCAAACGCTGCATCAATTCTGGATCTTCCTCAGAACGTACCCCATGATCAATACGGTTTACTTTTAATAAATCCAAAGCTTCCCAGACATATTCTGCCGGACCTTCTTCACCCGCATGTGCAACCACCAGAAAACCGGCTTCACGCGCTTTGGCAAAGACACGTTCAAACTTAGACGGTGGATGCCCGACTTCACTTGAATCCAGCCCTACTCCAATGATTTGATCTTTATAAGACAGCGCTTGCTCTAATGTCTCAAATGCTGCCTCTTCACTTAAATGACGTAAGAAGCACATAATCAGATGTGAAGTAATGCCTAATTTAGCTTTCGCATCATCGCAGGCTTTCTGCAAGCCATTAATCACGGTTTCAAAGGCAATGCCACGATCAGTATGCGTTTGCGGATCAAAGAACATTTCAGTATGCACGACATTATCATCCGCACATTTTTCAAAATATGCCCAAGCCAGATCATAAAAGTCCTGTTCATGAATCAGAACATTGGCACCCGCGTAGTAGATATCCAAGAAAGATTGCAGATTATGGAAATTATAAGCCTGCTTCACTTCCTCAACTGATTTATAAGGAATGCTAATTTCATTACGCTGTGCAATCGCAAACATTAACTCAGGTTCAAAGGTACCTTCGATATGCACATGCAGCTCAGCCTTTGGCAAGGCCTGAATCAATTCAAGACGGTTCATCGCTACTCCTGATTAAACCTGAGAAAAATAAAAAAGGGTGCAAACTGAGTTTACACCCTTTTGATATTCGACAAAAATTAGCCGCCAAACATCCAGAACTTCAATGCCCATAGTACTGCGATGATCCATACCATGTATGGAACAGTTTTCGCTTTACCTGTCAGCAGTTTAATCAGCGCATAGCTGATAAAACCCATTGCGATACCATCTGCAATTGAGTACGTAAATGGCATGAATACAATGGTCAGGAACGCCGGAACCGCTTCAGTAATATCATCCCATTCAATATGAACAATACCCTGAATCATCAATACACCGACAAATAGCAATGCTGGTGCAGTTGCAAAGCCTGGTACAGATTGAGCCAATGGAGCCAGGAACAGGCAGGCAATGAACAGCAAGCCAACCACAACTGCAGTCAGACCGGTACGACCACCTGCTGCAACACCCGCTGATGACTCAATATAAGGTGTAGTTGAAGAAGTACCCAAAGCAGCACCTGCAACAATCGCAGAAGAATCGGCAAATAATGCTTTTTTCAGACGCGGCAATTTACCATCTTTTAACAAACCTGCACGATGTGAAACACCTACTAGCGTACCAGTAGAGTCAAACAGATCGACCAAGAAGAATACGAAGATCACACCGATCAGGCTGGCTGTAAACAGACCTTGAAAGTCCATTTGCAGGAAGGTTGGTGCCAGTGAAGGAATTTGACCCACTACACCTTGGAACTGGTTATAACCTAAAGCAGTAGAAATCGCAGTGATTACCAAAATACTGATAATGATCGCACCACGTACTTTGAAGTGATGCATTACCACCACTAACAGGAAGCCAAGTAGCGCAAGCATAACAGTTGGCTGTTTCAAATCACCCAGACCCACCAAGGTCGCTTGATTATCCACAATGATGCCAGCATTTTTCAGTGCAACCAGGGCCAGGAACAGGCCAATACCACCGCCAATCGCCAGTTTGAGTGACATTGGAATGGCATTGACAATCGCCTCACGTATTTTGAACATACTGATGGCAATGAAGACCAGACCAGATACAAATACTGCACCTAATGCAGTTTGCCAAGGCACACCCATTCCCAGACAGACTGAGTAGGTAAAGAAGGCATTCAGGCCCATACCCGGTGCAAGTGCGATTGGATAATTGGCAATTAGCCCCATCACCAGACAGCCAATTGCGGCTGCAAGACAGGTGGCTACAAAGACAGCCCCATGATCCATCCCGGTTTCGGATAAAATCATCGGATTAACAATAATAATGTAACACATTGTCAGGAACGTGGTTACACCTGCCAGAACTTCTGTACGGAAACTGGTTTTGTTTTCACTCAGTTTGAACAGACGTTCCAGCATATTTTCTGAAGATGGATTAGGAGTCGTCATGACCTAGCCCCTATTGAGTAAACTTTATGCTTTAAGCATGCCGCCGAATCCAGGAAATTTTATAGAAAACTTCATGAATTTTAAGGATCTGTTAGCAACGAATATGCCAGCTTCGCCCTTTAGCGGGTCAAAATGTTTCAATAGCGAACAGTAAGAAAACTGCGCTAGAAAAACTCAAAAAACAATCTAAACAAAAAAGCTGCATAACCCCTATGCAGCTTTTTTCATCATTAGAATCAAATACTTAATTTAAGTAAATTTGATCTAACTTTATCTTTTGCAAATTATAACACATTGATTTCTGATTGCTTCTTAGAATTTATATTTTATTAAAAATTAATATAATCTAGTTCTACTATTATTAAATTTTCTTTTATTTATTATAATTTTATTTTTATCTTTTTACCTGTTTCACTAATCAAAGAGCTTAGTACAAATCTATTAAGGTCGGGGCCGATTTGCATTCAGCAATTTAGTTGAATGTTGTACTTCTTTCAGAATCTGATGAAGCTCTTCATGTTTTCTTGTTTCGGCCTGTTGGTGAACACAATAACCGAGTAAACCCACCATCAGCACAAAAATAGGAATTGTATAAATTTTCATTTTTGTAGTTGAGTTATGTAACAGCATTGAAATTATGCTAACAAAATAACAATAAAATTGTGACATAGTTTACAAATAACCCGATAAAATGCAGTTTTTTCAATTATTTAGAGTTTTTATATTCTTCATTTTTTTATACTTCTTATTCAATTAATCATAATTTTCTGAGCCATATTTTTTTATTTTTTAGCTCTGTACACGACAAAAATAGATAACTCATTGAAATAATGTCACAATAATTGTTTTCTAACGACGAATACTATGACACATCTCAATGAGTTATATCTTATCTTAAACAAATCTCTAAAATGGAACAA